>DAEF01000175.1 GCA_002495225.1 Methanoregulaceae archaeon UBA288
CCAGGAAGACCGCGTCCCACGGCGGCGGCCGTCATGCTGCCGATACGCCGATCGGCGGCGACGTGGAGGAGGACCACGCGATTGAGGCCGGAGAACTCGCGCAGGCACTCCACGACAGAGCGGGCATCGGGAGAGAAGTCGAAGGGGACCAGGACACTCGTGTACATCGGCACCTCCCGGCGGATGGCAGGAGGCGGACGGATGTGCTTCCGTACCGGCCTCTGCCGCCGGAAGGGGAATGGTGGCCCTGCAGGACTATATACGTTGTCCGTCCGCCGGCGCGCCTCTTTCGACCCTCAGGCACCCCGCATCGTGCTCGTGCACGTCGCAGTCCGGCCGGGTGCGGGAGCGGTTTGTCGCGCGGCCCCGGGCCGCCGTCACGCGCCCCTGCTGAGGAGCTCGTTCAGCCATGCCCGGTCCTCGGCGTTCACGGCAAGGCCGCACCGGGCTGCGACGTCCACCCGCGCACGCCCCTCCGCGTCGACGGCCGACGGCCGGGGCATGCTCCGGGAAGCACGATGCCCGGCCGCCCGGGGCGGCATCAGCGCGCCCCCGCCGGCCGGGTGATCGCATCGACGATCATGGATCACTCAACGTCGCCGCGGGCGCATAAGGGTGTCGATCTGTTCGCCCGGTGGCGAAAAAGTGTTGGAAATTGCTGAAGCGCCGGCGACGCCCATCAGTCGGCGCGCCGGCGCATGGGCGTGATCCGGGCAGCCCCCCTGGTTCCCACGGTCCAGTCGTACCGGGCGCGGATCGTCGGTGGCAGGAGCGACTCGTGGATCGGCGCGAAGCCGAAGCCGGCGTAGAACGGCTCGAGCCCCGCGACCGCGTACATGAAGAGGTCCTCGCCGCGGCAGGCCTCCACGAGCCCGCCCACGACGTAGCGCGCGTAGCCCCTCCGCCGGAACCGTGCCGGCGTGAAGACGGCATCGACCTCGCAGCCGTCCGGGTGGCGCCGGCACATGGCGAGCGCGCCGAGGGTCCGGCCCGCGAACAGCCCGAAGACCCGGTCGATGGCCGGGTCGCCCCAGGTCCCGCAGTAATCGCGCCAGACCTCGGTGGCGAGCGGAAACTCGGCCCAGCCGAGCTCGCGGACCGCGAGCCGGATCTCGTCGGGGATCAGAGGCGCGTGACCTCGTACCGGTTGTTCGTCCCCGCCTGGTTGATGGCCGGCAGGGTCCCGTCGGCCGCGATCTCGAACCGGGAGTCGGTCACGGGCTTCTCGTACGCGGGGTTCCCGTAGTACCACCCGAGGATCGACTGGTACCCGGCCGCCCCCCTGACGCCCCGCTGCTCGAACCCGTCGAGGACCAGCCGTTCGGCGTCCGCGGCCCAGAGCCCCCACTCCAGGTTCCCCGCGGTCCTGCAGCCGTCCAGGGTGACGTCGTGCGAGTCCTTTACGACCTTCCACCCGTACGTCGAGCCGTCGTCCGAGCATCCCTCGAAGGTGACGTTCCGGCCGCCGTGGACGAAGAAGCCGGCGTTCCGGTTCTTCTCGGAGGTGCAGTTGACGAGCACGGCGTTGTTGTGGACGTAGTACCCGGACATGAAGGAGTCCGTGTACGGGTACCCCTTGGTGTTTCGCTGGCCGTTCCCGATGCTGACGCAGTCCTCCATCCGGATGTCGGCGGCCTCAGTCTTGGGCGTGACGTGGCCCCCGGGCTCGAAGTGGAAGCCCGACTCCCAGTTGTCCTCGGCGCGGCAGCGGATCACCGTGATGCCGTACAGGTCGTTCGTCTCGTGGAAGTCGAACCCGGTCGCCCAGATGGCGCGCGAGTCCGCGTTCCCGCAGCGGATGGCCGCGCAGTCGATGTACCGGAGGTTTCGCGTCTCCTTGGGCGAGCCGTCGCCGTTGACGTTGAACCCGTGGATCCCGCAGTCGATCGCAATGCAGTTCCGGAACTCGATGTCGGTGAGCACGGCGTCCTTGGCGAAGACGAAGAACGCCCCGTTCGCCTCGACGCGGCCCGACTGCATGGTCGTGATCTCGACGTTCTCGACCAGCACCCGGCTCGCGCGGACCAGGATGAACCCTCGCCCCGTGATCGTGAAGCCCTGCAGCACGACCTGGTCCTGCAGGAGCTCGATCGGCTTGTAGTAGCCCTGGACATCGAGGGTCGTCCGGCCGGGCCCGAGGCCCATGAGGGTCGTGCCCGCGCGGGGGCTCAGTCTGTCAGTGCACCGGAACGTCCCGTCGAGCAGGACCACGGTCCCGCCATCCGTGCCGGCCTGGTCGAGGGCCCGCTGTATCTCGACCTGGTCGTCGGTGCCGTCGCAGCGGTGGGCCGCGTTCGTCGCGCCCGGGTCCGCGCTGCCCGCGGCCGCGACCAGGATCGCGCCCTCGGGCCAGGCCGGCGTCGGGGCGACCGTCGTGTCCCCACCGTCGGCCGGGCCGCGAGCCAGCATGGCCCCGATCGCGAGCGCGGCCACGAGCACGACCGCGACGGCGACCGCGATCACCCCCAGGGTCCGCCGGCCGCCCCGGTCGTCGCGGGGCCGCGGGGACGGGCGCGGCGCGGCCTCTTCCGTCGGCCCGGGGACGTCGGGCGGTCCTCCGGCGGGAGCGGGCACCGTCTCGCCGGGCATCGGTGCGTCCGGCACGGGCGCAGCTGCGCCGGTCTCGTCTCGTCTGGTATCGTCCTGCGACAGGTCCGCCATCCTCTCTCCTCGTCGGGCCCGTGGTCCGGGCCGTTGGTCCAGTAAGGTTGCACCCCCCCTCTCTTAACACTCCCCGAAGGAGATCCCCCTCCCGCGCTGGTCGCGAAATCGCGGAGTGTGGAAACTTTTTTCCCCCTTGCCTGCGATAATGCTTCAGAATGGTGAACGGTATCGTCTTACCCATCAAGAAAGTCTTCTCGCTCGTGGACTCCAGGATCACGGTCGAGATCAAGGACGAGGGGCGGCAGCTCCAGGGCCGTCTCGTGGCCGTGGACGAGTACCTCAACATCCACATGGACGAGACCGTCGAGATGAATCGCGGCACGCGCCGCAACCTCGGGACGGTCGTGATCCGGGGCAACAACATACTGACCATTGCGCCGACGGCATGACGGTATGACGGCGGAGACCGAAGAGGACGCCTTCGAGGCGATCAGGGCCCACCCCGGCGGGGTGCTCCAGAGCGAACTCTGGAAGGAGCTCGGGGTGGACAGCCGCAAGTGCTCGCGCCTCGTGAAGAAGCTCCTCGACGACGATAGGGTCGAGCGGATCGAGTACCGGAAAGAAGGGATCAAGTCCTACCTGCTCCGCGCGGTAAAACAGCCGGCCGAACCGAACCTGCTGCTCGCGGGCTCGGAGCTGATCCCGTGCGTGGCCTGCGAACTCGAGTGCATGGTCGACGAGTGCCCGCTCCTGATGGACTGGATGTACCAGCTCGCGATCGAGGAGTTCAACGAGGAGGCCTGAGCCTTCTTCCGGACGCATCGACCCCGGTAGCCCCACACCCGTTCTGGCCGGCACGGGGCCCCGCGTTACCCTCGCAAACCATCATTCTCTTTCAACGACGCCGTGCGCCCGGGACGCGGTCGATGTCGCACCCGTGCCGGCGCTCCCGTGACGGTTTCCAAACAGATACCGGCAGGTTTACTAAAGTGTAATGAATAGTTATTTTCACGTCATCTTGGGGTGTCCGCAGCGAAAGCGACTGTCGGCCAGACCTGTAGACGAACGGTGAAGTACCATGAGATTGGCACACGGCATCTGCGCGATCGCGGCGCTCCTCTGCCTGCTCTGTCTTGGAGCGGGTGCAGTCAGCGTGATCGAGAATGATAAGCACGACTACGTCTCGAACGAGACTATCACGTACACGGTCACCAACATGACCGACGGCGTCAACTACTCGCAGAAGACGATCGTCTACCAGTACATCAAGCCCGGGAACGGGAGCGAGTTCGGCAACAACAACATCACGTGGCCGTTCGCGCACAAAAACGACGTCTTCAAGATGACGAACGTCAATACGACCTACAACACAGTCGTGATCGGCCACTGGTGGCCCCCCGCGAAAGGCGGCAGCTACGAGGAGGCCACGTGGAACGGCTACTCCACGGACATCGTCTCGCCCGACGGGACGGTCGTGAAGAACACGTGGAACGAGTCGTTCGACTACGAGTATGACCAGACGGGAACGTACGTCTCGCACTGGAAGGCCATGCCCGCCCCTGGCGCGACGATCGTGACCTCGATATTCTGGATCAACGGCACCAAGATATCGGGCCCGGTCAACTTCACCCAGGACACATCGGTCTGGTCGAAGAACCCGGCACTGGTCCACGTCGACTGGTACGAGAACAACACCCTGACCTCCCAGGACTGGTTCACGCTCGATGTCGACAAGTCGGCGGTCCCGACGTACTTCCCGATGAGCGGCAGCGACAGCGAGTCGTACACCGGCTCGAGCTCCGGCAGCGGCTCGTCCTCGACCGATTCGGGGTCGAGCTCGGGCTCTGACTCCGGTAACGGCGCGACCACGACCACGACCACGGTCGCCCCGGGCGGCACGGGCGATGTGACGCCGTCCGCGACGGAGACCACCGACGCGGCCGAGGCCACGACCACCACGCCGACTCCGGCCGGCTCGCCGTTCGCCCTCGCCGCGCTCGGGGCTCTCGGCATCGCAGGCCTGCTGCTCGCCGGCCGCGTCCGCCGCTGATCCCCAGGACCCCCCTTTTTTCAATCATCCCCGGCCAGGCGCGATAGACGCCTTTATCAACGTTCGCGCGAGAGTTCTGTGAGATTGCCATGCACCGACGATGCCTCACGCTCCTGGCCCTCCTCGCCCTCGCAGCCCTCCTTGTCGGCTCGGCCGGCGCGGTGGGCGTCGAGGTCCGGCCCGACCGGGTCCTCGACGGGGACACGGTCACGATCGCGCTCTCCGACCTCTCGAACGGCACGGTCTTCTCGCTCCGGCTCGACGGGACGGTGGCGCCCCGGCCGGACGGCACCTTCGGCTTCGCCACGACCGATCTCGTGATGCCGTTCTCCCTCGAGCAGGGCCAGGTCCAGGCCTCGCTCGAGGAGACGGATACGAACGAACTCGTGGTCCGGAAGGGCGACACCGAGGCGAGGATGTCCGGCGCGTCACAGGACGGCCGGTTCGAGACCGAGCGGAAGATCGCGATCGGGGCCGGCACCTACGACGAGATCAGCCTCTCGGGCACGGCCGCTCCCGGCGCGACCACGGTCCGGACCTCGCTCTCCCTGACCGGGGTCAAGCGAGGCCCGGCCGACGGAACCATCTCGTTCACGGTCCGCGGCGTCACGAGCGGGACCATGACCGTCTCGGTCTTTGCGAACACGGAGAAGATCTTTGGAAAAGAGATCGCGCTCGGCCCGGCCGCGACGGCGACGCCGACGCAGCAGGCCGGGACCGGGGCGGGGGCGCTCGCGCTCGCGGCCGGGCTCGGCAGCGCGATCGCAGCCGCGCTGGGACGGCGCCGGTAGGGCAGGCCGGGACCCTGACGGACCGCGGTTCACCGGCGACGGCACAGCCCGGCGAAGATCCCGAGGATCACGAGAGCGGCCCCGTGACCAGCGGGTCGGGACCGCCGGCGGAGGGGGGCCGGGCCGCGCTCGCGTTCACCGTCCTCGTCGCGCCGTAGAACACGCCCCACGGCAGAGGCGGCCACCCGGCGACTGGCAGCTCCCTGGTCGTCATCTCCCCGATCGTCTCGTTCCCGCGATGGGTTGCGTTCCGCATCGCCGTCCTGTTTGCCGTCGCTGTCTGGTTCGCGGTCGCGTCCTCCGCAACCGTCGCCGTCGCATTGCCCGCCGGCGCTGCGGGCTGGGCCGCCATCAGGACGCCGAGGACCGTCAGGTCCCCAGAGGCTGTCAGGTTCCCCAGCACCGTAAGATCCCCCTCGACCGTGTGGCTCCCCCGGATCGCGAGGTCCCCCGCGGTCACGGTCCCCATCGTGTCCGCCCCCGCCCTTGCGGGAAGGGTCCCGATCGCGCCCGGGCCGGCTACTGCCCCGCCGCCGGACGTCCCATCGTCGGGCGGGGCCGGCTGGCCGTCGTCCGGTTCCGTGGTGAGGGGCTCTCCGGGGACCGTGGCGTCGGCGTCCACGGCCTCCTCCGCGACCGGGGTCTCCCCGATCACGGGGTCCTCTCCGTCGAAGAGGGTATCGCGGGACCCGGGCTCGGCGTCGTCACGGGACGCCCTGAGCGACCCGTCTTCCGCCTCCGGGCCGTCCAGCATCGTCCTGCCCTCCTCGGTCACGGCCCCCGCGACGTCCAGGGAGCCCTCCGCACCCGGATTACCCATCACCGTGAGGTCTCCCTTGACCGAGAGGTCTCCCCTGACCATCAGGTCGCCGTCGGTCCGCCCGCCGGCCCGGGAACGCGTGGCATTGCTCGGATTCCTCGCCAGCGTCGCGCTCCGTGTGGTCGTCGCGTTCCGCACGGCCCTCGTCGGCGTGGGCGCAGGCGTCACGCCGGTCTCGACCAGGTACGCGGTCCCGTCGCTCGCACCGACGGCCACGGTCGTTCCGTCGTCCGAGAGCGCCAGGGGGCGCGGCCCGCCGGCAACCGGGACATCCCAGGCGAGGGTCCCGTTAGAGTCGTAGATTTGGAGCGACCCGTCGTCCGAGGCGGCCGCGACCACGTCCCCGGTCCCCGAGACTGCGGCGCGGACCGCGCCCTTCGCGGCGGCCCGGTTCCACGCGAGCTTTCACTCGGCCCGAACGAGAAGAGGCTCCCGTCGGAGGCGCCGGCCACGAAGAGGTCGGCCGCGGAGGGCGCCGCGAGCGACCGGACGGCGCCGCCGGTCAGGACGCTGCCGACCCGCTCCCCGGTCCGGTTGTAGAACTTGACCGAGCCCGCGCCGCCGACCGCGACCAGGCCCCCGGTCGCGTTCACGGCGATCGTGTGCGTGGCGGGGAGGTCGACGGCCCTGACCTGGCCCCCGCCACGCGAGAAGGCCCGCACTCCCTTCCGGTAGGCTGCTGCCACGACCGAGCCCGACTTCGAGGTCGCGACCTGGACGCCTCCACCCTTCGGGCCGACGCCCACGGAGCCGACGAGATGTCCGTCCCGGTCGAGGAACGCGAGGAGTTGAGCACGGCGAAGGGGCCACCGTCCCCGGAGACGGCGATGGAGGTGGTCTCGTTCGGCGCCGACCAGAGCTCGGTCCCGTTCGAGCCGGACGCGTCGACCCGGTCATCCGTCCCCGGGAGGACCGGGTCGGCATCGGGCGCGACCGCGACGTCGTTCGCCCGTAAGGACGTGCCGAGGAGGCTCCCGTTCCGGTCGAAGACGTGTGAAGAGCTGGAGGGGAAGGCACCACCCGACCCGTCGGACGAGAGCGCGACCGCCCGGCCAGGATCGGACCGTCATGGGTCCAGAGCGGCGCGACGCCGAACGCCGGGGCGGCGAGGGCAAGACAGAGGAGAAGCGCGAACAGCACAGGATGCAGCATGACCTTCAATGTCCTTTTTGGATCAGGAGGGGGTTTTAAAAACATCGCATCGTGGAAAGGAGGAGCACGGTCTTCCCTCCCGCATGGTATAGGGCCCGGGGTTTGCGCATTCTGGCCAAAGATAAGGTTCGCTGCTCCCCGTTCTGGACGATAGCGCGCGGATGGCGGCCGAAGATATGTAAGGGGTCTATCCGCGCGGGCGGAGCCCGGCCAACGCCCCGAGGATCACGAGGACGGCCACCGGCAATGCGAGCGGCGAGCCGCTCTTCGCAGCCCCTGCCGGGACCACGATGTGAAGCTGGGTCGTCGGGACCGCGGTCGCCGAGCCCGTAACGGACCCGCTGGGCGTCCCCGCTGCGCCGGCCGTGCCCGTCGCAGTCGGCTTCGGTGTGCTCGTGCCCGTGGCCTTCGGCGTGGTCCCGGCCGAGACTGGCTTGGCGCCCGTATCGAAGGCGCACGAGGTCCCCTCGTCGCAGCCGACAACCACGGTCGTCCCGTCGGCCGAGAGCGCGAGCGAGCGCGGCTCGCCCGGGAGCGGCGCCTCCCAGAGCGGCGTCCCGTTCCCGGCGAGGACGTGGAGACGCTGGTCGGACGAGGCCGCCACGACCACGGCCCCGCTCCCCGAGACCGCGACCCGGTTCACCCTGGCGCCGAGCGACAGGTTCCAGAGGGGGGCGCCGTCCGGCGCGAACGCCGCGACGGTCCCGTCCTCGACGCCGGCCACGGTCAGGTTCGCGGAAGGGGTCATGGCCAGGGACCGGACCCGCCCATTGGTCGCGGGGCGGCCCAGGCGCTCGCCCGTGAGGTTGTAGAACTTGACCGACCCGCCGTCGCCGACCGCGACCAGGTCGCCGTCCGCGTTCAGGGCGAGCGCGCTCGGGTTCGCGAGATCGACGACCCAGCGCTTCGCCATCTTCCGCGTGAACGCCCGGACGCCGCCCCCGTCGATCGAGACGACCACCGAGCCGTTTTTCGAGAGCGCGACCTCGCGGACGGAGCCGGTCGCCCCCGTCTCGGTCGAACCGACCCTGGCGCCCTTCGCGGAGAAGGTCGAGAGGAGCCCGCCCCGGCCGAGCGCCGCGACNNCCGCGACGGTCCCACCGTCCCCGGAGAGCGCGACCGCCGAGGTCGCGTGCGGGCTCGACCAGGACTCGCTCCCGTTCTTCAGGATGCCCCGGACCGCGCTGTCGGTCGCCGCGACGAGCAGGGAGCCGGCGGGATTGAGGGCGACGTCGTTCGCGCGCCAGGTGGTCGTGATCAGGTCGCCCTTTCGTCCAAAGAGGTGGACGAGGTCGGACGAGACGACGACGACCTTCCCGTCACCCGAAACGTCGCAGTCGGTGACGGGCTCGGTCGCGGTGTGGGTCCAGAGGGGCTCCGCGGCAAGGGCCGGGGCGAGCAGGGCGAGGCAGACGAGGGCGAGCAGGGCGCAGCGGTTCATGTCACTCTGAGAGGGTTTGGACCGGAGAACTATTAGAGCCTGCCCGCGCGGCGGTCGGCCCGGCGGGAGCCCGCTCTCATTACGGGCCCCCGTGCGGACCGGGTACAGGGGAAACAGGCCGGACGCCTGACCGGGCGAACCCTGCACGAGACGGACTGCACCATCCCACGCTTCCAAGCCATGTCCACGGGACCTCACCGCGGATTTTTTCGAACGGATCCCCTTAATTTTCCCCGGATTGCGGTACGCCGGTCACGGATACAAACCGGAAGGCATAGGTATAAGGACGAATAATATCCCACCAGATCAATCGAATCGGAGGCATCCCCAAGAGGCTGCGAGACGATTCCCTCGATTACTGGTGATAAAGATGAAACTTGCCTACACTGTATGTCTGGGAGCACTCCTCGCCTGCCTGCTCTTTGCGAGCGCGAGCGCGGCGGATGTCACGCTCTCCAAGGACAGGATCGCGTCGAACGACAAGATCACGGCCAAAGTAACGGATCTCGCAGACGGCACCCACTACTCTCAGAAGACCACCGTGGTTCAGTACATGGAGCCCGGCATGCCGAGCGCGTTCGGCTCCGACAACATCACGTGGCCGTTCGTCCACGAAGAGGACGTCTTCAAGATGAGCAACGAGAACACCACGCACAACCAGGTCTACATCGGCCACTGGTGGCCCCAGACACAGGGCGGCGGGTACGAGGACGGTCTCTGGACCGGCAACTCCAAGAACGGCAAGTGGAGCGACTCGGTCAACTACGCCGACGACCAGACCGGCGTCTACCACACGACCTGGTACAGCACCCCGGCGAAGGACGCCACGATCGTGACGAGCACCTTCTGGATCAACGGCACGAAGACCTCGGGCTCCGAGGACTTCGAGGAGGAGCTCTCGTTCTGGTCGGTCAACCCCGCCGACGTCACGATCGAGTGGTATGACAACAACGTCCTTGCCGACACCGAATCGTTCAAGCTCGATGCCGTCGAGGGCGCGTACTTCATCGCCGTCCCCGACACCCTGAAGACCGGCAACAAGATCAAGTTCACGCTGATCCCGGCGAGCGGCAAGACCGTCAAGTCGACCTGGTGGTCGTTCGACGCGGACAAGCACCTGAAGACGTGGAACTCGCGGGCGCGCAACCCGAACTTCTTCTACCCGCGGTGGGCCTCCGGTTTCCAGTCCCCGCTCGTGGAGATCACGTACAAGGACGGCTCGACCGAGACGGTGGAGCGGACCGACTACGTGAACGTCATCTCGGACCGGATCCCCAGGACCCGGTACTTCGATCACAACCCGAACTGATCCCCCCGGGTCTCTTCTTTCCTTTTTTCAGTTCGTCCCGATGCCCTCCATGCGATAGGCGGGCAGGATCCGGCACGATGCACCGGGGCGTCCGGCGCAGGAGATCGGACCGCGAGGAGCACCGCTCGTTGCCGCTGGAGGTGAACTGACGCCCGTCAACGACCCGTTCGACCTGGACCGGTTCCTCCGCGCGCAGGAGGGTTGCCACGAAACGGCGTTGTCCGAGATCGCCGCCGGCCAGAAGAGATCCCACTGGATGTGGTACATCTTTCCCCAGCTGGCAGGCCTGGGGCGCAGTCCTGCGGCGCAGAAGTACGCGATCGCGACCCTCGCTGAAGCCGAAGCATTCCTGCGTCACCCGCAGCTGGGGCCCCGGTTGGTGGCAAGCGCCGAGGCGGTGCTCGCTGTCGAGGGGCGCTCGGCGCGCGACATCTTCGGCTCCCCGGACGACCGGAAGCTGCGATCGTGCGCCACCCTGTTCGCACTCGTCTCGCCTCCGGGTTCGGCCTTCCATCGACTGCTCGAGGCGTACTTTCGCGGCGAACCTGATGCCACGACCCTCCAGCTGCTGGGTCTCGGAGACGACCTGGGGGCGCAGGGAGGTGGACGTCCCGTCTCCCGCCCGCGCCGCCCCTGACTCCCGTCCCTGCCTCGCGCGGCTGTGAGAACCCTGTTTTCCCGGGTCAACGAGTGACGGGGCCCGGGCAGG
>DAEF01000138.1:0-5403 GCA_002495225.1 Methanoregulaceae archaeon UBA288
TCCGGGCCCACGGCATCACCGGCACCGGCATCCGGATCGGTGTCATCTCTGACGGTGTCGACGGGGCCACCGCCGCCCAGACGAGCGGCGATCTCGGGTGGGTGTACACGATCAGAGACGATCTCGGCGGCGGCGAGGGTACCGCCATGCTCGAAATCATCCACGACATCGCTCCCGGGGCCACGCTCTACTTCCACGATAGCGGCAAAGATTCGTCCGAGTTCATTGGGGCGATCGACGCGCTTGTCGCGGCGGGGTGCACCGTGATCGTCGACGATATCAGCAAGATGTATCAGCCATACTTCGAGAAAGGGGAGATTGCCGCGCATCTCGAAAACCTTACCGCGACCCGGCGGCTCATTTACGTTACCAGCGCGGGGAACTTCGGGGTCGCGCACTGGCAGGGGCCGGTCCGCATTAATAACGAAGGCTTGCAGGATTTCTCCGGAACAGGATACGACCATCCGTACCTCTACGCGAATGTCCCGAACGGAGCGACGCTCGCTGTCTATCTACAGTGGGACGAGCCCTTCGGATCAGCGGCGGATGACTTCGATATCATCCTCGTCGACAGCGCAACCCAAGAGCCCCTGTGGAACGAACCCTTGAGGACGTCCGTACGACCGAACCGATCGTCAGACCCATGCGAAGTGTTCGTATGGACCAATCAGGACGGCAACGACCTCGACTATGACGTCGAAATCCAGGTACGTCACAATGGCAGCGCCGGCAACGCCCGGAATCTCGAAATGTATACACACCTTGATTATTGGGATGCAATGAGGCCTGATAACCTGATCGCATCCGACGGCATTTTTGGCCATGCGGCTGTTCCCGATGTGATCACCGTCGCCGCGGTCAATGCGAACGCTCCCGACACGATCGAGCCGTTCTCATCACACGGTCCTTCAACAATCCTGTTCCCAACCTATTCAATCATTCAGAAGCCCGACATCAGCGCCCCCGACTTTGTCAACGTCACCGGGTACGGCCGGTTCGGCAGTCCCTTCCCGGGCACCTCCGCCGCCGCGCCGCACATCGCCGCGCTCTGCGCGCTCGTCTGGTCGGCCCGGCCGGACCTCTCCCCCGCCGACATCCGCAGCGCCCTCTACGCCTCGGCCGTCGACCTCGGTGAGCCCGGCTACGACAACGTCTACGGCTGGGGCCGGGCCGACGCTGTCGCGATGTACAACCAGCTGGCGACAGGGAAGCCGGTGAACACCGAGCCCCCATCGGTCTTCAGAAAGTTCTATCCGAAAGGCGGCCCGGCCAGCGGGTCCATCGGCGGAACGGTTATCCGGCAGGATGCCAGCGTTGGCGTGCCGGATTCTCCCATCGCCCTGCCGACGACTTCCCCGAGGAAGCCGCCTGCCCAACGATTCATCCGCTGGTATCCGGGGGATAACTGAGCGCTATTGGGATCGGTGACAGCGGCCTCCTGCCCCTCATTTTGTGTCCGCGCTGATGCGTCCTGAAACAAAGGTGGGAAACCCTGAGCGCTTCATCGGCAGGGCCGTTGACCGCCGCCGATGCGATGTCGGTAATCGAACTGGTTTTCTCTGTCCTCTTCCCACCTCCCGTCCCCGCCCGGTATTTCGAACGTGCCATGACCCCCCGACGGGACGGCATGGCAGCTTCGACCCTTATGGCCATCATCGCCGGGAACACGCATCCCCTTACTCGTGGTACCCGGCTCTGCACCGGGCCTTCGAGGTGAATCGGTGTTCCAGAGGTGCCAAAGATTGGTTCTCAGCGCTATTCTCAAGCTCAGGAATGGCGTATCGTCCCTGTCGAGCCTCGCGCTAGCGGCCCGATTCGGCGTATATTTCCCTTCTTAATCCCCATGGCCGGGATCGGCAGCGCCGGCCGGAGCGGAGCCCATTTCCCGTACGGGCGCCGTATTGGTGCAGTTCTCCAAATAACTCCGCCCGGTTGAATCCCATACCATTTTATCCTCTTCTCGACCACCTTACTCAACCCAGGTCGGTCCCTTACGGGACGGCATGGTGACACCCCATGGCAGAACAGGTCGAGGTACTGGTACCCGGCGGGAAGGCGACAGCCGGCCCGCCGATCGGTCCCGCGCTCGGCCCCCTCGGAATCAACGTCAAGCAGGTCGTCGACGACATCAACAAGCAGACCGCTGATTTCAACGGCATGCAGGTGCCGGTGACGATCACGGTCGATGACAAGAAGAACGTCACGATCTCGATTGGGATTCCACCGACGACGGCCCTCGTCAAGAAAGAGGCCGGCGTCGAGAAGGGGTCGGCGGAACCGAACACCAACTTTGTTGGTAATCTGCCGATGGAGGCTGCCGTCAGAATCGCCCGCATGAAGCTCAACGACATGCTGTCGTACGAGCTCAAGACCGCGGTCAAGGAAGTCATCGGGACGTGTGTCTCGGTCGGCGTGACCGTGGAAGGCCGGAAACCCAGAGAGGTCCTGGCCGCAATCGATGCGGGAGAATTCGACGGCGTGCTCTCCGCGTAATCTGGCAGCCCATAGAAGATCGCAAGGTCGAAAGACTATGGAGCGAGAATGGTAGAGCGAAAAAAGATCCTGGAAGCCGTCAGAACGGCAATCGAGAGCGCGCCAGAGCGCAAGTTCTCTGAGTCCGTGGACCTCACGGTCAACCTCAAGAATATCGACATGGCGCAGCCGAAGAACCGTATTGACGAGACGATCCACCTCCCGCAGGGGACGGGGCGTCCGATCAGGATCGCAGTGCTCGGCAAGGGCGAGATCACGACGCAGGCGAAAGAGGCCGGCGTCGATTTGATCATCGGCCCCGAGGAGATCGAGCGGCTCGGCGGGGAACCCCGCGAAGCCCGCAAGATCGCGAACCAGTACAGGTTCTTCCTCGCCGAGACCGCGGTCATGCCCCAGGTGGGGCGCTGGCTCGGCGTCCGGCTCGGCCCGCGCGGCAAGATGCCGCTGCCGATCTCACAGGGAATGGACATCCGTCCGATCGTCGAACGTCTACGCGGTTCTGTCAAGATCCGCACTAAGGACAAGAAGGTCTTCCACGCAAATGTCGGCACGACAGCGATGGAGCCCGAGCAGCTCGCCGAGAACATCGACGCCGTCCTGAGACGAGTCGAGTCCGTGCTCGACCAGGGCGCGATGAACGTCCGGTCGATCTACGTCAAGACCACGATGGGCCCGGCTGTGAAGGTGGAGTAAATGGCGCTGTACACGCATCACCTGCCCGACTGGAAACGGAAGGAGGTCGAGGCGATCAAGGACAAGACCGGCGAGTTCACGCTGGTCGGTCTCGTCGACGTCTACGGCATCCCGGCCGCGCAGCTCCAGCAGATCCGGCGGAACCTCAGGGGTATCGCCGTGATCAAGATGGCGCGGAACACGCTTATGCACCACTCGTTCAACGAACTCGGGGGAGACCTCGAGGGCGTCCGCAAGTACATCGACGGCAACACCGCCCTGATCTACTCGAACGAGAACCCGTTCCGGCTGTTCAAACTGCTCGAGCAGAACAAGACCAAGATGGCCGCCAAGGCCGGCCAGACCGCCCCCGAGGACATCGTCGTCGCGAAGGGCCCGACCTCGTTCAAGCCGGGCCCGATCGTCGGCGAACTCCAGCAGGCCGGTATCCCGGCCGCGATCCAGGGCGGAAAGGTCCAGATCAAGGAGACCAAGACCGTCGTCAAGAAGGGCGGCGTGATCAACGCCAAGCAGGCGGACGTGCTCGCCAAGCTCGGGGTCAAGCCGATGGACGTCGGCCTGGTGATCCAGGCCGTCTTCTACCAGGGCTCGGTCTTCGAGCCGGACGTGCTCAACGTCGACGAAGCGGCGATCCTCGCCCAGTTCGGACTTGCGGCCGCGCAGGCGTTCAACCTCTCGGTGAACGCGGCGATCCCGACTGCAGAGACGATCGGTGCGATCCTGACCCGGGCCGAGCGCGAGGCGAGAGGCCTCGGCGTCGAGGCTCCGGTCTATGCGAAGGAGATTGTCGGTGCGATCATCGGCAAGGCGTACAGAGAGACGACGGCGGTTCAGACCGCCGTCGGCGAATATTAACCGAGGTTGATTGAGATGGAATATATCTATGCAGCGCTCCTGCTCCACAAGGCAGGCAAAGAAGTCAGCGAAGAGAACGTGAAGGCCGTGCTCTCGGCCGCCGGTGTCGCCGCGAACGACGCCCGTGTCAAGGCGCTCGTCGCCTCGCTCGAGGGCGTCGACATCAACGAGGCCATCGAGAAGGCCGCCGCGGCCCCCGTCGCGGTCGCCGCCGCCCCCGCCGCCGCGGGCACCGCCCCCGCCGCCGCTGCGGCAGAGGAAGAGCCCGAGAAGGACGAGAAGGAAGAGGAAGAGAGCGGCATGGCAGNNCCCCGCCTCTCTTCTCAGACCCCCGATGCTCGATTCTTAACCGGCCGGAGCTCCTGCCGTCGCTCCCCGCCCCGGGACCGCCGTGGACGACGACAGCGTTTGGAGGGCGATAGGGGGCCGGACTCGGCGATCTCCGGGTGCCGCGCGTAAACGCCAGTCCGACCGGGCTCCTCGCGGACGGAGCCGTCAGACAGATAAACCAGCCCGTGTCGAATTCTCACACGATACCCCCGCCGGGGACCGCTGGTCGTCCGATCCCCGTCAGGGGGACGGCTCCATGAACGACGAGGTTGTAACCGGGGCCGGCCGTGACCCTTCTCGGGCTCGACCTGGCCGCCCCCTACCCCCCCGAGCTCTGCTACCTGGCCGGGGCCGTCCCCATCCTGCTCGGCTGGGTCGGGTGGCGCCGGGGATGCCGGTTGTCGTCCGGCCCCACCCTCCTGCTCATACGGCACCCGCAGCATATCGGCGTGCTGCTGATCGCGCTCGGGCTGTTCGTCCGGTGGGCCACCCTCCCGTTCATGAGCATCTGGCCGCTTCTCCTCCTCATCTCCTCGTGGGCGGCTGGGCAGGGGCGGGTCGGGCCCGAGCGCGGCCTCCACGAGGCCCTGCGCGGTAACGGCGAATGGAGCCGCATCGCTCCTGTCCCGGCTCCGGGGCCGGCGCCGCTGAGCCCTACCACTCCCGGTTTCGAGACGGACGAGAACGCCGGGCCACAGCCGACGGCGCGCCTCGTGCCTCCGGTGCCGAGCAGAGGAGGAGCATCGGCAGGCCTGCTCCCGACAGTGGTCACAGATCGACCGCGAAGAGGTCGGCCCGGCCCGGTATCTGAAGCGCGGCGGTGTAGGCCTCGATGAAGGCCGGGTCCACGAGGAGGTCGATGTAGGCCGTCGACGCGGCGCAGGCTTCGCCCTCGCGTCGCCGGGCACGCGAGACGAGCGCGGCATACGCGCCCGTGAGCGACCCGTTCCCGAGCGCGTGGACCTCCGCCTTGGGCAGGCGCGGCAGGATGCCGAACCCCGAGACCGAGGCGAGGTCGGCGTAGGCCCCGAA
>DAEF01000138.1:5414-5620 GCA_002495225.1 Methanoregulaceae archaeon UBA288
CGCTCCGAGGACCGCGGCCTTCGAGTCCATGAGGTAGGCCATGTCCTGCTCCGTGACCACGATCTCCCGGCCGGTGGCGCTCTTCTCGGCCGGGACGAGCACGAACGCGAGCCCGTCGCGGCCGGAGCGGACTCCCGGGGCGCCCTCGACGAGCCTGCCCGTGAAGTCCAGCGCGCCGGCTCGGTACATCGCGTACGCCGCGTCGA
>DAEF01000080.1 GCA_002495225.1 Methanoregulaceae archaeon UBA288
CCGGCCCGGCAAAACGGGCAGAGGTCGCGATCCTCCACGCGGTCAAGGCTCTCGGCTCTGCCCAGACGAACTTTGCCGGCGGCCAGGGCTACTACAACTTCCTGACCTTCCTCGCCCCCTACCTCGAGGGGATGCCGTACGACGAGATCAAGCAGCTGATGCAGATGTTCGTCTACGAGATGACCCAGATGATGGTCGCGCGGGGGGGCCAGCTCGTCTTCTCGTCGGTCCAGCTCTCACCGGGCGTGCCCACGCTCTGGAAAGACAAGCCCTGCGTCTACAAGGGCAAGGTCTGGGACGGCGAGCAGGCCCCGCGCCGGTGCTACGGCGATTTCGAGCGCGAGGTCCGGCTCCTCTTCCTGGGGCTCATGGACGTCATGCTCGAGGGCGACGCCTGGGGCAAGCCGTTCAACTTCCCCAAGCCCGAGATCTCGATCGAGCCCGACTTCATGGTCGAGGACGAGGCATACAACGCGGCGCACCCGGACCTCCCGACGTACCGCGACCTGTACCTGAAGTCGTTCGAGCTCGCCTCGAAGTTCGGGACGCCGTACTACGACAACCAGCTCCCCGCGTACCGCGGCGCGGGCAAGGGGATCTCGTGCTACCAGTGCTGCGCGTACCAGTTTTCGAGCCTCGCGGAGAACGACGCGGGCTTCGACGACAAGCTCGTCTTCAAGGACGGCGCGCACTTCTCGATGGGATCCTGGCTGGTGGTCTCGGTCAACTGCCCGCGGGCCGCGTACATCGCCGAGGGTTCGGACGACCGGCTCTTCGCCGAGCTGAAGGGCCTGATGGACAAGGCCGTCGAGACCTTCCGGATAAAAAGGCGCTGGATGAACAACATTCGAACGAATGGCCGGATGCCGTTCGCGATGCAGCGGCCGAAGGACCCGAACACGGGCGAGCGCGGGTCCGTGGCGGTCGACCTGGACCCACTGGTCTACACCATCGGGGTGGTCGGGGTCAACGAGATGGTCCAGCACCACTGCGGGGCGCAGCTCCACGAGACACGCGAGGCGTTCAGGCTCGCGGTCCGCGCCATGACCGAGCTCGAGCTCTACACGCGCGAGCTCTCGGCAAAGCACGGCATGACGATCGCGCTCGCGCGGACGCCGGCGGAGACGACCGGGCAGCGGTTCGCGGTCGCGGACCTGCTCGACCGCCGCTTCCGGCCGCACGCCGAGAAGGTGATCAAGGGCGACCTCGAGGACGCGCTGTCCCGGCTCGGGACCTCGACGGATCTGCCGATCTACTACACGAACGGGACGCACGTCGCCCCGGGCGCCCCCGTGCCGCTGACGAAACGGATGGAACTCGAGCACGTCTTCTTCCCGATCGTGGACGGCGGGAACATCTTCCACATCTGGCTCGGCGAGCGCCGGCCCGACCCGCGCGGGCTGATGGAGATGGCCTTCAGCCTCTGCCGGAAGACCCAGATCGGTTACTTCGCGTTCACGCGCGACCTGACGGTCGGGCTCCGGCAGTTCCGCGAGCACCGGCCCGACCCGCGGGTCGAGACCTTCGGCCTGGTCGACGCCCGGGCCGAGGTCTGAGCCGGCCCTTTTTTTCCGGGATCCTCCGGGGCGATGCCCGTCGGAGAGACCGGGGTCCGTCTGGCTCATCGTACTCGAGAGGGAACAGGGAGACCCGGGCCCCCTGTCACGAGCCCCGGCGGATCAGCCGCGAAACCAGGTACACCCCGCCGACGACGACCAGGAGGTAGAAGGCCCCGTTCGCGAGCGGCACGTACTGGTCGGCCACCCAGTACCGGATCGCCTCCTGCACGGTAAAGTAGAGCTGCATGGTCGCGAAGAGGACGAGGATCAGAACGATCCCCGCGAGATCGACGACCACGAGCTCGAAGAGGGACTCCCGGCGCGACCGCTCCGGGCGCGGGACCGACGGGGGGCCCGCGGACGGCGCCCCGCCGGGGACGGGATCAGTCACGGCGCCGCCTCCGCGCGAAAACGACGAGGGCGAGCCCCAGGAGAACGGCCGGCCCGCCGAAGCCCGGGGTCGCGGGACGGCACCGGGACCGGCACGGGCCCCCCGGTCTCCCGGGCCGTCACGAGTTCGCCGGTATCGATCCGCCGGACCGTGAACTCGGTCCCCCCGGTCGCGGTCGCGTTCGGGGCGAGGTTCACCGACCGCGACCGCCTCTCAACGATCACGTCGCCGCGCCAGAGGACGGCCTCGACCTCGTAGTTGTGCTGGTCCGGGACCGAGAGGGTGACGTTCCGGGTCACGGTCGCCCCCGGGCGGACGGGGCCCGGACCCCGGTCGGCGAGGAGCCGGGCGTCGGTCTCCCGCGCCCTGACCTCGACGACGAGGTCCGGGTTCGGAGCGTCCCCCTGGTTGGTGAGCTGGACCTCGGCCTCGATCCGGGCCCGGCCGTTCTCGACCTTTCGGACCAGGAAGTCCATGTCGGCGAGCGCGACCGGGGTCCGGGCGTCGTCCGGGGGGAGCCGCTCGAGCGAGAGGATGGTCACCTCGCCGCCGCCGGCCTGCACGCCCCCGCCGGCCAGGCTCGCCCGGACCCGGTACGAGCCCCGGCGGGACAGGGTCAGCTCGCAGGGCACCGAGATTGTGCTCCCCGGGGAGACCCGGTCGAACGTTCGCGTCCCCTCGCGGACCCGGAGGCCGGTCTCGTCGTCCAGGACCTCGATCCGGAGGAGGCCCGCCCCGACCCCGGGACCGTACCGGTGCTGGACCGTGGTCGTCACGTTCAGCACCACGGCCCCGGCCGTCACGTTCACGGGCTCGACCGTGATCCCCGTGACGCTGGCCGTCCCCTCGCGGAGGCAGCCGGCCGCGGTGACCGCAAAGACGGCGACGGCCAGGAGGAGAAGCCAGCGCGGGGTCGTCATCCTCGTAGGAGTGGGCTGTCCCTGCGCGACCCGTTATACCTTTCCTTCGGGCCGAACGACCCGCCCCCGGTGTCGCGGGCGCCTCCGGACGGACGCCCCGGCGGGGGCAGGGACGGGGGACGGGTCACCACATATAGAAATAGGTCGGGCACCGAGATCCTCTCTGGTGGCGGAAGATCCATGGAGTCGTTACAGGAAGACGAACAGGTCGTCGTTCAGGACAGTGCGAAGTCGGACTTCTTCGGGAAGGGTACGCTGACCCTCACGACCCGCCGGCTGGTCTTCGAGGTGGCAACCGGGGGGCTCCTCTCCCGCTCCTCGGAGACCAAGATCGACCAGCCGGTAGGCACCATACAATCCTACGGCGCCACCGGGCGGAAGTCCCTGGTGGTCCACTTCGAGGGGAACATGGAGCCCACGAGCCTCCTGGTCGACAACCCCGAGAAGTGGGAGACGGCCATCAGGACCGTCATGATCATGAGCGGGGGGGCGTAGCGCCCGCCGGGCCGGGGTGCGAGGGCTTTCCGCCCCGGACTCTGCACCCCCCGCGGGCCCGATCCCTTTATTCTCGTTGCGGCGGATGCTGATCCGTGCGGCGCCGGTCCCGGCCCGCGGACGTGTCACCATGATCCGGTACTCCTCGGTCGTCCTCTTCAGCGACGACGTGCCCGCCCTGCGCGACTTCTACCGCGAGCTGTTCGACCTCCCGATCGCCCTCGACCTCGGCGGCCTTGTGACCTTCGACTGCGGCATCTCGATCTGGGAGGCGGCCGATGCCAGTACCATGATCTACGGCGGCCTCGACCCGTCGCCGGTCGAGCGGCCGCGCTCGGAGCTCTACTTCGAGACGGACGCGATCGAAGCGTTCGCCGGAAGCCTGCCGGACGACGTCCGCCTCGCGCACCCGCTCGAGACGGCGCCCTGGGCCCAGCGCGTGGTCCGGTTCTACGACCCCGACGGCAACCTGGTCGAGGTCGGCGAGGCGATGGAGGCGGTCGTGCAACGATTGGCGGCCGGCGGTCTTTCGCCTGAGGAGGTGGCGGCCCGGACCCTGATGCCGCCCGCGTTCGTGAGGGCCGCGCTCGAGGGCGGGCACGACAGAGGGGAGACAGAACCATGACCGAGATCAACGAGACCTGCCAGAGCTGCGGCATGCCGCTCGCCGCGCCGGGCGACCACGGGACGGAGGGCGACGGGACGCCGAGCGCGTACTACTGCCGGTACTGCTACCGCGACGGGGCGTTCGTCGAGCCAGACGCCACGATCGAGACCATGGCCGCGCGTGGGGGTGAGATGATGTCGGGCATGTTCGAGATCCCGCCGGAGCGTGCGCGGGAGTTCGTGCTCGCGCAGCTCCGCCCCCTGCTCCGGTGGAGCGGCCGGCTGGTCAAGTCCTGCGAAAGCTGCGGGATGCCGCTCGAGAACCCGGAGGAAGCGGGGACCGAGGCAGACGGCTCGGCGAACACCCGGTACTGCACCCACTGTTACCGGGAGGGGGCGTTCGTCGAGCCGGACCTGACCCGCGAGAGGATGATCGAGCACTACGCGCCCCTGCTCGCCTCCGAGCTCGGGATGCCGCTCGAGCAGGCGACGGCGATGGTGACGGCGTTCACCGCGACCCTGCCGCGCTGGCGGTGATCGGTTCCCGTGTTCTATCGGGCTGAGCAATACCACGATTGACCCGACATCTTTTTCCCCCGTTCTCGGGAGCGGGAACGGAGGTGCCACTGGTGCGATGGATGCGGATGGGGCCCGTAACGTATTTGTAGCTTCACCCTGAGTGATCGTCATGTAGAGTCTCGAATTCATTTCA
>DAEF01000232.1 GCA_002495225.1 Methanoregulaceae archaeon UBA288
TGTCACGCACGAAGGAGCCGAAGAGACCGATGCGGCGCACGCCGTACCGCGCTGCAAGCAGCGGATATTCTTCCCGGAGCACTGTCAGGGGATCCATTGTCCGGTCACCAGGAGAGAGCAGTCTCAGGTGTACGGCCCGGGCTCAGACATGCTTCGGCAAACGACGGATACGGTCCGGTGATGGGACTGCCCTGCCGCCGTGTCCCGGGTCCGGCCATGGGCCGCCCGTCCTCGAGCGAACCGTGGCCCGGCCGTAACCCTTATGGCCCGGGACACCGATACCACTCCCCCATGCCGCCCGTACCCGCCCGCGGGGGTGCGTGACCACGGCCTCCGCGATCGATGCCGAGGACGTCGCGGCCCTCTGCCTCCTCGTGGCCGACGGCGACCTCGCGATCTCCTGCGCGGACCTGGCCGACCTCCTGGACGCGACCGAGCGGCGGGCCCGGGCCAGCTTCGGCCCGGTCCCGGGAGCCCTGCGCCGTGCGCTCGTCGGGCTCGCGTTCGATGCCGCCCTCGTCTCGCCCGAGGACCTCCGCGAGCGGGGCCTCGACGCGGCTTTCGCCCGGATCGCCCTCGTGGACCTTCTCCCCCCCATGCTCTCGCGGGACCGGCTCCGGTTCGACGCCCGCGGCGGCCATCACTGGACCACGGCCGCGCCGGCCTCGCTGGCCTCCCCGGGGTCCCTGCCCCGGGCCCGGGCGCTCCTCGCGCTCGCGGCGTCGCGAGCGCCTCCGCCCGCGGTGCTCGCGGCACTCGAACGGCTCGGCGTGGACCGGTCCTTCCTCTGGACCCTCCTCGAGCCCGGCGCCCCCTCCGACGACGAAGAGGCCCGCGATCTGGTCTCCTTCCAGGACTGGTTCGAGTAGCAATCAGGGAATGCCAGGGTTCTGCCGACCACCGGAGGCTATAACCGGTGGAACGACGGGAATGCCCTTCATGAAGGAGTTGACGGGATCCGCGTGCCTGGTCGCGGCCGTCGCCGTCGCCCTGCTCGCGGCCGGGTGCGCGACCGCGCCCGCCGGCGGAGACGGGGCCGCGAACAACACCAGCGTGGCAGTGGAGCCGCCCCTGGTCGGGACATGGCAGGTCACGTCGTTCCTCGGCGCCGACGGCGAGACCGTCCGGGCCGTCGCGGGCTCCGTCCCGCTCGTCACCTTCGACGGCGACGGCAGGGTTTCGGGCACGGTCGGCTGCAACCACTTCTCGGCCGATTACACCTCGAGCGGCAACCGGCTCTCCATCGGGCCGGCCGTCTCGACCCTGATGTACTGCGCGTCTCCGGCCGGCGTCATGGACCAGGAGGCCCGCGTCCTCGCGCTCCTCCCGCTCGCGGCCGGGTACGCGGTTTCGGGCGACACCCTGGCCCTCCTCGATCAGGGCGGTGACGAACTCATGAGCCTCGAGCGGGCCGCCGACCCCCGGGACGCGCCCCTCGTCGGGACCACCTGGCGCCTCGATGGGTTCATGGAGAACGGGACGGCCCGCTCGGCCCTCGCCGGCACGGACGCGTCCGTGGTCTTCGGTGCCGACGGCCGGGTTACCGGCACCACCGGCTGCAACGACCTCTCCGGGCGGTACACGGCGGACGATGCCCGGATCTCCATCGGGCCGCTCGCGGTCACCGGGCGGGCCTGCCCCGACCCGGACCTGATGCGCCAGGAGCGGGAGCTGCTCGAGGCGCTCCAGGTCACCGCCACCTGCGACATCGGGGGCGACCGGCTCACCGTGATCGACCTCCTGACGAGCCGGGTGGTCGAGTTCGTCGCGCTCGGCTGAAACCCTCTTTTTTTATCCGCCGTCCACGACCCGGTCGTACGGGACGTTCCCGGCGCCGATCTCGGTCGAGACCGGGATCCCGAGCTCGTGGCAGTACCCGGCCATGTTCATCCCCGAGAAGGCCACGATCGAGAGGCGGTACGGGTCCGGCGGCGCGTTGAAGACCTCGATGCCCATCGTGACCGGGAACACGAACCCGGCGTCCTGCATCGACCCCATCAGCTCGGTCACCCGTCCCCTGGCCGACCCCGGCACCTGGCGGATGTTCGCGAGCCCGACCCCGGTCCCGGTCGCGATGAGCGACCCGATCGAGGTCAGTCCCGAGGAGATGAAGAGGGCGAGCGGGTCGATCGTGGTCCCGCGGTACCCGATCAGGTCCACGAACTCCGACGCCTCCCCCCCGCTGACCCGGAGGGTGCCGCCGTACGCGACGCGGACCGGTATCCCGTGGTGCTGAAAGACGCCGTCCATCGTGATCGAGCAGACCGTCATGATCCCGGCGCAGCCCGACGGCATCAGCGGGTGGTGATCGACCACCCGGTAGTGCGAGAAGAAGCCGCACCTGGCCCCTATCACCGCGTCGAAGGCCTGCCGCACATCGTCGAGCCGGTCCTCGGGCACGATCGTCAGGTTGTAGGCCACGTCCCCGGTCATGGTTGCGGGGTCGAAGGTCGATCGGTACGCGAGCCGCTCGAGCTTCGAGATGATGAACCCCGTCCGGTCGTCCACGAGCGCCTTGTCGGTCTCGCTCCGGCCGAGCTCGGTCAGCACCCTCCCGTGGTTGCCGACCTTGTTCGTGAAACCCATCTCGTCGAGGTACCGGAGGTAGTACTGGACCGCACGGTCCGAGAGGACGAACCCGCGCTCGGCCATCAGCTCCGAGAGCCGTTTCGCGCCGATCGGGTCCTGGTGATCCTTGAGGATCCTGAGGATCTCGACGACCTTACGCTCGGTCCTGATCATGCCTGGCCCCGACGGCACCCTCGCTCTCCTGGTACCGCCCGCGGTACGGCTCGTAGTTTGCCATCACTTCGGCAAAGATGATCTGGACGCAGCGGTCCCCGGCCCGTATCCGGACCTCGTCCTGCCCGAGGTTCGAGAGCGCCAGCGTCAGCTGCCCGTGAAAGCCCGGGTCGACGAACCCGCCCCCGAGCAGCACTCCCTGCCGGCCCAGGGACGAGCGGCAGCGGAGCGTCGCGGAGAGCCCGACGGGGACCTCGACCCACTCCATGGACGGCACCAGGCGGCACTCTCCGCGCGGGATCACGGTCTCCTCGCCGGCCCGGAGATCGTAGGACGCGACCTGGAGCGACTCCTTGGCAAATGGCCGTATCGTGAGGCGTTCGCCCGGTTCGAGCGTGTGGAGACGGCGGACAATCTCGTCGCCGGACAGAATCATGGGAAGATCAGGAGCTTCCGAATACTTAATAGCCATCGATGCGTAATGAGCTGCCGGATCTATAGGGTAGAGGATATCCTCTTGGGNNAGGACCCGGGTTCGATTCCCGGTGGATCCGTTCGCCGTGCGAAATCGTTAAGAGTCCCGGTGTCATTTTAATAATACAACATCTCCCGCAGGGCCCGGGCTGGGACCGGGCGTGCGTGCGACCGCAAGGCTCTTGTCGGTTGCGCCGGTTGTATCTGGCATCGGTGGTCGAACATGAGGCATGGCTCGATGAATAACGGCCCAACAACGGGTTCGTCATGTTCTGTTCTCCTGTTCTTCCCCGGTACCGCCGGCGCGTCCACGGGGCGCGCGCCGCGCAGAGGGCGAGGATGGGTAAAGCATGCTGAATGAGCTGATTGATAAGCGAAAGACGATTCTGGCGGAGTCCGAGCAGCACAAGGAGCGGCGCAACGAGCTGAACGCGACCGCGAGCAAGTTCGCCCGCGAGCGC
>DAEF01000031.1 GCA_002495225.1 Methanoregulaceae archaeon UBA288
GGTGGCAGTAACTGAGTAATTACCTAACAATATTTTTACGGGGGCGTGCGAACTGGGGACACGACCAGAACGGAGGTATCATCTATGGTAGACACTCCTTCATCACCGAACCGATGGCTGGCCGTCCTCGCCGGTGTCGTCGCGATCCTCTTCGGTCTGTACGCCCTCGCGATGCCCGGGATGACGCTCGCCTCGCTCCTCTTCGTCTTCGCGATCTTCGCGATCGTCGAGGGGGTCATCCTGCTCTTCGGTGGGATCGCAGCCGGCAGCGAGACCGGCAACCTGCGGTGGATCCTGATCGCCGCCGCCGTGGTGACCCTCATCCTCGGCATCCTCGCGATCTGGAACCCGGTGGGGTTCGTGCTGACCGTCACCTTCCTCGTCGGGCTCTGGGCGTTCGTCCTGGGCCTGTTCCAGGTCTTCGCCGGTATCGCCGGCAGGAGCGCACCGTACTGGTGGCTCACGCTGATCTCGGGGATCATCGGCGTCATCGTCGGCCTCTACATCATGACGAACCCTGTCGCCGGTGCGGTCGTTCTTGTCTGGGCGCTTGCTATCTACGCGATCATCTTCGGGATCGAGCGTATCGTCATGGCGTTCGCGCCGAGCCCGGACGCGGCATACGCAACGATCTGAGCCTCACCTTTTTTCCTTCTCCCGTCCTTGTTGAGTTCATGACCGGAACTCGTTCCTTTGACGCCGCCGTCGCGTTTCACGGCCACCGCTGCCCCGGGCTCGCGCTCGGGTACCGTGCAGCGGACGTCGGCCTCGAGGTGCTCGACGCCAACCCCTCTGACGATGAGGAGGTCGTCGCCGTCGTCGAGAACGACGCCTGCGGCGTGGACGGCATCCAGGTGCGGACCGGCTGCACCTTCGGCAAGGGAAACCTCCGCTTCCTCGACCACGACAAGCACGTCTACACCTTTTACAACCGGGCGACCGGCCGGGGCGTCCGGGTCGTCTCCCGCCCGGATTTCTCGACCGTGCGGTTCGACCCCGGGTTCGGCGCTCTCCGTGAACGGGTCCAGGGCGGCACGGCGAGCCCGGAGGAGCGCGACATGTACGACCGCCGCCTCCGGGCCGTCTGCGACGCGATCCTCGGAGCCCCGGCAGACGACCTCTTCGTCGTGACCCCGCTCGAGGCCCCGCTCCCCGAAGCGGCGCAGATACATCGCTCGGTCGTCTGCGACGCCTGCGGGGAGTCGGTCTCGGAGCACCGCGTCGTCGAGCGCGACGGGCGGCGGCTCTGCATCCCCTGCGCCGGACGATGACGACGCTGTTGACCTTCGCGCCCCCCGCGGACGCGCCGGGGGCGACGGTCTGGGTCTGCGACGAGCGGGCCTGCACGGCCCTGACCGTCGCCAGCGCCCTCGCCGTCCTCTTCGCACCCGACGAGACGGTGGTCTTCGCGCCCGGCGAGACCGGGGCCGTGAGCGAGACCGTGGTCCCGCTCCCCGACTGGGACTCGGATGCCGGGCTCTGGGAGTGCTTCGAGGCGATCTGCGCCGCCGTGCGCACGGGCGGGCGCCTCATCGTGGATTTGACCTACGCGCCGGGCCCGCTGCCGTTCGTCGTCTTCCTCGCCCTGCCCTACCTCCGGGCGCTGAAGGGCGTCACCATCGAGCGGGTCTTCTACGGTGCGCGTGCCGACCGGGCGGCAACCGAGCTGCCCGTTCACGACCTGACCCCGTTCGTCGAGGTGCTCGACTGGGTCGGCGCGGTCGATGGCTTCCTCCGCCACCTCGACGCCGCCGACCTCGCCGAGCTCTTCGTGGGCACCCAGGACCGTGCCCACCGGGAAGGGCGCGACCCTCTGCCGCTCCTGCTCAAACCGTTCGCGAATAACCTGGTCCGGTTCACGGCCGCCGTCCGGCTCGCCCGGCCAACGGAGGCGTTCCTCGCCGCGCACCTCCTCCACGAGCGGTTCGGGGCGGTCGAGCACGAGGTCGCCGTCGACCTGCCGGCCCTCCGGCCACTCCTGGACCGGCTCGACGCGATCGCCTCCTTCGGAGCCGACGAGAGCCGGCTCGACCGTGCCCTGCTCGCACGGCAGCGGGCGCTGGTCCGGTACCAGCTCGACCACGGGCTTGTCCTCCAGGCAGTCGAGCTCGGCCGGGAGTGGCTCGTGAACCTCCTCGTGCTCCGGCTCGGCTGCGACAGAGACTGCTGGCTCGACCGCGATCTGCGCCACGTGGTGAGCCGGACTGCGACCGGGGCGATGCTCTCGCGCCAGCGGCGGCCGTTCGAGCCCACGGACCTCTCGGAACGCTTCGAGGCCCTGCCCGACGCGGACGGGATCGCATCGGTCTGGCAGGCGATCGGGGACCTCCGGAACGACCTCGCCCACTGCGGCATGAACGAGCAGCCGATGCCGGTCCGCGTCATCGAGCGCCGGACTGCGGCCGTCGTCGCGGCCCTCGAGGCCCTCGAGGCGGACGCCTAGGTCACGCGCGCGCGCTGCACCTGGCGGAGGGCCAGGACGAAGGTGACGGCGGCAAAGAGGCAGAGCACCCCGAAGGAGACGGCAAGGTCGGTGACCGAGTACGAGAAGGTCTGGCCGATCGCCGAGAACTCGGGACCGATCGCGAAGTACCGTATCCCGGTCACCATGTGCGTGAGCGGGTTGACGAGCGATACCGCCTGGAGCACGGCGGGAAACGCCTGCACCGGGTAGAGCGCGTTCGACGCGAAGAAGATCGGCATGGTCAGCAGGGTCATGATTCCCTGCATCCCCTCGGGCGACTCCATCGTGAGGGCGATCGCGGCAGAGAGAAAGACGAAGCCGAGCGCGAAGACCGAGACGAAGGCGAGGATCCCGGCGACTCCAACCACGGTCTGGAGCGGGGTGTAGCCGGCGAAGAACCGGACGCCGAGCAGGAGACCGAAGACGAGGATGATCACGGCCTGGATGATAGACTTGGTGATCCCCGAGAGGCCCGTGCCGAGCACGATGTTCGAGCGGCTCATGGGCGCGGCCATCACCTCGCGGAGCAGGCCCCAGTTCTTGTCGAAGAGGAGGCTCATGCCGCCGAAGAGGCTCGTGAAGAGCGTGGTCATCGAGATCACGCCCGCGCACATGTAGGTCAGGTACCCGACCTGCGGGACGCCCGGCACCTGCGGGAGCTGGGACCCGATGGTGTCGAAGCTGCTCGACATCGCGATCCCGAAGAAGGCGAGCCAGAGGGCCGGCTGGACCAGCGACGAGAGGAGCAGGGCCCTGAAACGGACGTACCGGAGCATGTCGCGCCAGTAGATCGTCAGTAGCCGGCGGTCGGCCATCAGCGCCTCCGCGAGTGGGCGTGGGCCGCGACCGTGTTCTCGGTCGGCTCGTCGCGCAGCTCCCGGCCCGTGTGGTGAATGAAGACGTCGTCCATCGAGGGCTTCTTCATGTTGATCCCGGTCACCGCGACCCCCTCGGCGCGGAGGGCGTCGAGCATCTGCGGCAGGACCCGGGTCCCGTCGTCCGTGACCATCACGAGGAGACCGCCGTCCTTCTCGCGGATGGCGCCAACGTCCGGGGCGTTCTCGAGCACGGTCCGCGCACGGCCGTTCGCCTCCGTCTCCAGGTAGACGAGGTCCTGGCCGAGCGCGTTCTTGAGGTCGTACGGCCGGCCCTCCGCCACGATCCGGCCGTGATCGATGATCGCGATCCGGTTCGAGAGCTGGTCGGCCTCGTCCATGTAGTGGGTCGTCAGGAAGATCGTGGTCCCCTCCCGGTTGACGGCCCGGAGGTAGTCCCACATCCGGGCACGCGTCTGGGGGTCGAGCCCGATGGTCGGCTCGTCGAGAAAGAGGACGGTCGGGCGGGTCATCAGGCCGCGCGCGATCTCCAGGCGCCGTTTCATCCCGCCGGAGAGGTGCTTGATCAGGGTGTCGCGCTTCGCCCCGAGCTCGACGAGCTCGACGAGTTCGCCGACACGGCTCCGGCGCTCCTCGCGCGAAAGGCCGTAGAGCCGCCCGTGGAACTCGAGCGTCTCGGCAACGGTCATGTCGCGGTCGAGGGTCACCTCCTGGAAGACGATCCCGATGGCCTCGCGGACACGGTCGGGCTCGGACCGGAGGTCCCGGCCGGCGATCACGACCTCGCCGTCCTGGATCGGCAGAAGCGTGGTCAGGACGTTGATCACGGTCGACTTGCCCGCCCCGTTCGGGCCGAGGAA
>DAEF01000043.1 GCA_002495225.1 Methanoregulaceae archaeon UBA288
CACGGACGCCGAGATCCCGCTCTACCGCCGCTTCGGCCAGCAGGTGCTGAACGTCTTCACGAACGCCTCGGCCGACTTCAAGTCGACGGACTCGCAGTCGGGCTTCCGGGCGCTCTCCCTGCGGGCGCTCGAGGCCTCCTGGACCTTCGTCTCGGAGGGCTACAACGTCGAGTCGGACATGATCGCCTTCCTCTCGGCGCGGCAGCTCGCGATCGTGGAGGTCCCGATCTCGGTCCGGTACGAGGTGCCGCACAAGCACAAGAAGAACCCGATCACCCACGGGTTCGGCGTCCTCACGAACATCGCCTCCCTGATCGGGGCCCGGAGCCCGCTCCTCTTCTTCGGCACGCCGGGCCTCGCCCTGCTTGCGCTCGGGGCCGTGATCGACACCTGGGCGATCGCCCGCTTCTCGGCCACGGCCCAGGTGCCGGTCCTCGTCTCGGTCGTGGGCGGCCTCTTCACCGTGGTGGGTTTGCTCCTTATCGGCGCGGCGATCGTGCTCAAGTCGATGAGCATGCTGATGCGGCACCGGAGGTAACCGGCCCTGCGACGGACGCCCCTCTACTGTTTTTCTCTCTCACAGGAACGGGGAGGGGGCTTGCGCCGCCCCCTCCCCCCGGCGCTTCGCGCCTCCCCACCCCCGCGAGACGATACCCTCTCCCGGATCTGCGCCCCTTCCGGCAGTCGCAGGATCCACCGCGGCCGGTAAATCGAGATGCCACCTGGTCCGGGGGAGCGGAATGCTTCTCCTGAAGAGCAGAAGGGAGGGGGCTCGCGCCTCCCCCTCCCCCCGGCGCTTCGCGCCTCCCCCACCCCCGCGAGACGATACCCTCTCCCGGATCTGCGCCCCTGCCGGCAGGTCGAGACACCACCTGGTCCGGGGGAGCGTCATGTTTCCACTGAAGAGCGACAGAGAGGGGGCTCCTCCGGTCAGGCCACTGGGGGACGCACGTCAAACAGAGACATCGCCCCGCGGGGGAGGGTGCCGGGCAGAGCGAGGCGGGAGGGGGCGGCGCGAGCACCCTCCCACGGTCCGTTAAAAAAGTTCAGCGCAGGCCGCGCCAGAGCGCGAGCGCGCGGCTCCCGGGGAGCTCCACGTCGTCGAGGGTGATCATCTTCTCCGCCGCCACGTGCCGGGTGAGCCGCGCCCCGTCGAGCAGGCCGATCGGGACGTGGTCGGGGTGGTCGGCGATGTTGATTGCGACCCCGCGCACCTCGAACGAGCCGATCGGGTGGCGGAGCACCTTGCCCTGCTTCAGGAGCTTCTTGGCCACGCCCACCACCTGGACGCCCGGGGCCGTGCCGTTGTTGAGCAGCGGCGGCCGGCCCTCGAGCGCGCGGCGGACCGTCTTTCCGACCTCGAAGTGGCAGAGGTGGTAGTTGCGCAGCAGCGTGTAGTACGGCCCGTCGCCCATCTTGTAGTACTGGAGGTACGGCTGCGCCTCCTCCTCGTGCCGGCCCGTCAGGAAGACGCCGGCCGGCGCGCCCTGCACGCCGAGGAGGTAGTCGGAGAGGGGCGCGCCGAGCGCCTCGGCCGTCTTCGCGAGCTCGGCCCCGCCCTCCGTAACACTCGCGGCCGTCGGGCCGAGCAGGCCGTCCCGGGCGATCGCGGCGCCGAGGCCGTTCGCCACGAGCGCCTGCTCGATCTGGACCTTGGTGCCGTCCGTGAACGCGACCGTCTTGTCCAGGCTGATCCCCTGCACCCCGGACCAGTACCGCATCTCCTCGAGGGTCGGGTGGTGGTTCAGAAAGCCCTTCAGGTTGCCGTAGACGAGGGGAGAGAAGCCCATGGCGAGCGCCTCCTCGCGGAGGGCCGCGAGGCAGCCCGGCTGGTCGCCCTCGGCCTCGGTGAAGTACCCCTGCCGGGTGAAGTGCGAGCCGACCGTCACCTGGAGCTCGGCGTCCATGGTCACCACCGGGAGCGACGCCGCCATCGCGGCCTCCACGGGCTCGACCGCGCGGATCGGGTCGCCCGACGCGACCACGACCAGGTCGCTCTCGGCGACCAGGTCCTCGACCCGGTTGGTCAGCAGCGCCGGCTTCGGGTAGTCCGTCCGCGTCGAGGGGTTCGAGTGCGTGAAGACCCGGACCACCTTCAGGTCGTCCGTGCGGGCGAGGGCCATCACGATCCCCTTCGCGATATAGCCCGTCCCGACGACGCCGATCCGCGCCACGCTAGAGCCCTCCCTGCCGGTTCTTCCGGTGCTGCTGGACCATGTTCCCCGCCCGGATCAGGGAGTCGAAGGTCCCTGCGTCCGACCAGAAGCCCGGCAGGACTGAGAACTGCATCTCGTTCATCCCGATGTAGGCGTTGTTCACGTCCGTGATCTCGAGCTCGCCCCGGCCCGAGGGCACGAGGGTCCGGATGATCTCGAAGACGCGGTTGTCGTAGAGGTAGCAGCCGGTCACGGCCAGGTTCGACCTCGGCTTTTCCGGCTTCTCCTCGATCCCGACCACGCGGTCGCCCTTCACCTCCGCGACGCCGAAGCGGTTCGCGTCCGGGACCTCTTTCAGGAAGATCTTGCCGCCCGACCGGAAGTCCTGGATGTCGTCCCTGAACGAGTCCTCGAAGATGTTGTCGCCCAGGATCACCGCGACGGCGTCCTTCCCGGCCCAGCGGCGGGCCAGGCCGAGCGCCTCGGCGATCCCGCCGGCCGCGTCCTGGATCTCGTAGGTCAGGCGGACCCCGTAGCTCGACCCCGAGCCGAGCAGCTCGAGGAAGTGGCCCGCGTGCCCCCGTCCCGAGACGACCATGATCTCCTGGCACCCGGCCTCGATCAGCTTCTCGAGGGGGTAGAAGATCATGGGCTTGTCGTAGACCGGGAGCAGGTGCTTGTTCGTGACCTTCGTCAGCGGCAGCAGGCGCGAGCCCGTTCCGCCGGCCAGGATGACACCCTTCATCGGATCACCGTTTCGTCTTCGGCACGTATATAGTCTGATAAGACCGCCGGACGCGGGTTCGTCCGGGTCCGCGTGAAAGAAGCATCCCCGTCGGTCAGGGCCGTTTTTTTGAAACGCCGGCACCGGGTCGACGGGGCAGGCACGCGGTCTGGCCCGGGACGCTCGAAAGAGGGCGGGAGAGCCCGTCTCCGAAGCCCCGTCGCGAACGAATCGCCGGTATTCGGCTGCACGCCCTTTCCCGCACGGGAGTCGATCCGGGGGTGACAGACCCTCCGTGGTGGCGTCTCGGATCACCCCCCGGGGTGGGAACCAACCGGCGGGGGACACGGTTGCCAGGCCTCAGGGGCGTACCGCCGCGCGGGAGCCCGTCCCGGGTGTCCCCCCCCGGGGCCCATCCGCTCCCGCCGCTCGACCCGAATTCGACAGGTATTAGGTATGATGATCCAATTGCTGATCACGGATGAATGACCACATGGAAGAACCAGGACGTCCGGGATCGCCCGCCTGCTCCGGCGACGAGGGGTCGCCGGCTGTCACGCTCTACGCCAGCGACATCGGTCGCCGTTGGGAGAAGATCCACGCTGACATGCGGCAGCTGCAGATCTCGGGGGTCCAGGGAACGAGCATCGAATCGGTGTACGCCGGCAGCGGTGCCAGGCGGAGCATTCCCCATGACGCTCCGCTGCCGGTGGTGGGTTTCGCCTCCCTGACGCGCGAACCCTCCGACGAGGAGGTTCGCGCTCTCGTGGACGAGTCCGTCGCGCAGGTGCTCGGCCCCCGCGGGCTCTCGGCCCTCGTCCGCCCGGGAGACAGGGTCGTGATCAAGGTGAACATCGTCGGGCCGAGCCAGGGCCTGCCGGGAGAGAAGGGACGGGGGATCATAACCGACCCGCGGATCGTTCGGCACGTCGCCGGGAGGGTGCGGGAGATCATCGGCTTCGACGGCAACGCGGACCTCAAGGTCATCGATGCGACCTTCACGGACAACAGGGACCCGTCGGACAGGGAGAACCCGCAGAGTTTTTATCATGCCCGCCTCGAGCGCCCCGGCAGGGAGACGGTCTGGTACGATCACGACGGCGACGGCATCCTCGACGGGGGCTCCGGAGCCCAGCTCGTCAACCTCGACGCTGTCGGGAGGTCGGAGCGGTTCCTGACCGTGGTGGACGAGCCCCTGCGCGGGCCCACCGACGTCTGGCTGCCGAAGTTCCTGCGGACGAGGGAGCAGGCGGGCGGCGAGGGGGAGTTCTGCGATGTGTACATCGGGATCCCGATCTTCAAGAGCCACGGGTTCTGCGGCATGACGGGGGGGCTGAAACTCCACTGGGGGTCCATGCTCGGGCTCCTCGAGAAGCAGGAGCATGCGGGGTACGGGTTCGGCACGGGCGATGTCCGCCTCTTTCTCGATTACCTCTGCGCGATGAACCGGGCGCGCGGGTTTGACCTCGTGATCATGGACGCGCTCACCGCGAACAGGAGCGGCCCGGCCAACAAGGTGGACGACCCGGACGCAAAGACGGACTTTATCCTCACGAACGCAATCCTCTGCTCGAGAGACCCGGTCGCGATCGACACCGTCGAGACGCTCTTCGCCGGCTACCGGCTGGACTCGATCCCCCTCCTCGAGTCGGCGTTCAGGGACGGGATCGGGATTAACCGGCCCGCGTTCATCGACCTGAAGGGGTTCGACGCGTTCCCCAGGCAGAAGAGGTGGCTGCAGGAGACCTGCCCGGGCTGCGGGACGGGGAGCTATCCGCTCGAGGATATGTGGGGAAACGCGAGGACCCAGGACGATCGCAATGTTCCGGCGGATCTCTCCGTCTCCTGTCACCGGGCGGGTTCGGACCC
>DAEF01000020.1 GCA_002495225.1 Methanoregulaceae archaeon UBA288
TTCGCCGACGTCGTCTGGCTCTTCAATAACCTCTGACCTCTTTTTTCACGCGGCCGATGCAAACCCCGGTGCTTTATCGTTCGTGCCGCGATATTCTCGCGCATGGAGTGTGCGACCATGCACCGGCTTGCCTGTGTGCTCGTTGTCTCAATCGCGCTGCTCGGGTGCAGCATCCAGGGCGCGACGGCGGCGGACGATTTCCAGTTTATCGCCGCCTGGGGGAGTAATGGAACCTGGCCCGAGCAGTTCATTTCACCGGACGATATCGCTGTCGATGATGAAGGGTATGTCTACATCGCCGATCCGGGGAACCACCGGATCAAGGTATTCTGGGCGGGCACCCTCGTCCGGTCGTGGGAGACCCTGGCCCATGAACTGATGAACGAGTTCGGCGATCCCCGGGGGATCGCGATCGACGGTACCGGGCACGTTTACGTCATCGAGCGAATGAACGACAGGGTCCTGAAGTTCGCATCGGACGGCACCTTCATCAAACAGTGGGGCAGCTACGGACACGAAACCGGAGAGTTCGACTGGCCCGGCGGGATCGCGGTCGACAGTGCGGGGAACGTCTACGTCGTGGATTCTTTCAACCACCGCATCCAGAAGTTCACGCCGGAAGGCACCCACCTCGCAACGCTGGGCGGGGATGGCCCCGATTGGGGTGGCTCGGGCACCGGGCCCGGGGAGTTCTCCTCGCCCGAAGGAGTCGCCGTCGACGGGGCCGGCAGTGTCTACGTCGCCGACACCTGGAACCACCGCGTCCAGAAGTTCACGCCCGACGGCGCCCTCGTCGCCACGTGGGGCCGGAACGGCGGCGACGGCTCGGCCGGCACCGGGCCTGGGGAGTTCGACTCGCCTGGAGGAATCGAGGTCGACCGCGCGGGAAACGTCTACGTCGTCGACACGGACAACGACCGTATCCAGACGTTCACGTCGACCGGGGCTTTGATCACGATGTGGGGAACCCTGGGCACCGGAGACGGGCAGTTCAACCATCCCCGGGGTGTAGCGGTCGACGAGGCGGGGCACGCCTTCGTCGTCGATACAGATAACAGCCGGTTCCAGAGGTTCGCGAGGCAGGACGAGCTCACCGGCGACGACGTACTGGCGGAGGCGGTGGATGCTAACGACCTCGTGTTCATGACGGGAGGAGCGGTGCCATGGTACCGGAACCTGAGCGAGGGGTACGGGGGTGACTGCGCTCGCGCGGGAACGATCAACAAGTTCGAGTCGAGCTGGGTCGAGACCACGGTCCAGGGACCCGGATTCCTCGACTTCGACTGGATGGTGCGCTGTATCGAAAATTCAAAGATCAACCTGGATTCCAATACGGAGGGAGCGGAAGCAAGTTACCTGGTCGTGTCTGCGAACGACGTTCCGATGGGCGTAATCAGCGGCGTATCCGGGCTGAAGCACAAATCACTCTTCCTCCCGGACAATACGAGCTATCAGGTCCGGTGGAGATTCTACCGGGCATGGAACCAGTGGCACGCGGTCACGGACGAGGGCGCGTGGCTCGACCGGGTCCGGTTCCGGCCGACCATTCCGCTGGACGATCCCGCCCTGGGAGGCAACCTCACGTTCACCACGAAGGAGGAGCCGAGGGGCAATATCATCCACGTTATCTTCGGGCAGTTTATCAGCGAGATCGAGTTCTTCGGGACGGGCGGCTGGTACGGGTACTACCCTGACGGGAGCGGCGAAACCGGGACCCCGGTGCTGACGCACTCCCCGATCACCGACGACCGGCAGATCTGGCTGAACGCGACCGTCCACGGCCCGGGGACGGTCCGGTTCGACTGGATGGTCGACAGCGAAGCGGATCACGACCATCTCGCGTTCTGGGTCGACGATCAGCCGATCTACGGGATCAGCGGGCAGAAGACCGCGTGGACGCCCGTCGAGAAAAGCCTGACCCAGGACCGGGAGTACACGATCGCCTGGCGGTACGGGAAGGACGGGTCCGGGTCCGCGGGAACGGACCGGGGATCCCTGAGGAATGTCGACTATCTGCCCTCCTCGTCCGCGCCGACCGCCAGTTTCACGGCGAACGTGACCTCCGGCCCGGCACCGCTCGCGGTGCAGTTCACGGACACCTCGCCCGGCTCGCCGGCATCGTGGGCCTGGACTTTCGGGGACGGCGAAACGTCGACCCTGCAGCACCCGGTCCACGTCTATGCATCGCCCGGCACCTACACCGTGGCCCTGACCGTCCGGAACGGCGCCGGTCAGTCCGATACGGAGACCAGGACCGGCATGATCACGGTCTCCCCGCCGCCTATCACCGTGGCATCGATCGCGCCGGCGAGCGGGACCCGCGGGACGACGGTGGCGATCACGAACCTCACGGGGACCGGGTTGGTGTCGCCCGCGACGGTGACGCTGACGAGGACCGGGTCGGCCGACATCGCCGCGACGAACATCGCCGTCGTTTCGCCGACCAAGATCACCTGCCAGCTCGCGCTGCCGGCAACGGCCGCGACGGGGCTGTGGAACGTGGTGGTCACCTCGGGCGGCTCGACGGCGATCCTCGCGAACGGGTTCACCGTCGGCGCCTCGGTAGTCGCCGTTCCGGGCAGTGCCAGCCTGCCGATGGACACGAACGCCGATGGGAAGTTCGACGACGTCAACGGCAACGGCCGGCAGGACTTCGCGGACGTGGTCCTGTACTTCAACCAGATGACCTGGATCGCGGACCACGAGCCCCTGGGCCTCTTCGACTACAACGCGAACGGCCGCATCGACTTCGCGGACGTGGTCTGGCTCTTCAACAATCTCTGACCCCCTCCCATCTCCTTTCTCTCGAGCGAGAACCTGAGCGGGAGCGTGAGCTGTCGGCACACCCGCAGATCGATGCCGGAGGTGAATGATATAGCATGTATTATCCTCTGGCCCGCGAGAGTCACATCGATGACAGAGGTCGGGACGAGACCGCTCGCAGTTCTCACCGCGCTGCTCCTCGTCTGCGCCGGCGTCCAGGTTGCCGGCGCGGCCGAGACCTACCTCCTCGCGGCACAGTGGGGCACCAGCGGGGCGGACCCCGGGCAGCTCGACTGGGCCCACGGCATCGCCGTCGGCCCCGACGGGACCGTCTATGTCGCCGATACCGACAACCACCGCGTCCAGGCGTTCAGCCCGTCCGGGGCGTTCGTCAGGGCGTGGGGCAGCAACGGCACGGGCACCGCGCAGTTCCGTTCGCCGTACGGGGTCGCGGCCGGCCCGGACGGGACGGTCTACGTGGCCGACACGTCGAACAACCGGATACAGCGGTTCTCTTCGGACGGCACGTACCTCGGGCAGTGGGGGGGTCCCGGCTCGGAAAACAGCCAGTTCTCCGTGCCCACCGCGGTCGCGGTGAACGCCGCGGGCACGGTCTATGTCGCCGACCTGAGGAACCACCGGGTCCAGTGGTTCGCGTCCAGCGGGACCTACCTCGGGCAGTGGGGCGGCAACGGCACGGCCGACGGGCAGTTCGTCGACCCCGTGGACGTCGCGGTGGACGGGTCCGGCCGTGTCTACGTTGTCGACTCGCGCCTGAACCGGGTCCAGCGGTTCAGCTCGACGGGGACGTTCCAGGCGACGTGGGGCACCGATGGGACCGACCCCGGCCAGTTCCGGAACCCGACCGGCATCGCCACCGACGCCGCCGGGAACGTCTACGTGGCCGATTACTACAACTGGCGCATCCAGAAGTTCACCTATGCCGGGGCTTTCGTCGCGGCGTGGGGCGGCCCCGGCTCGGGCGAGGGCCAGTTCAACGGGCCCGAGCGGTGCGCGGTGGACGCCGGGGGCGCCGTCTACGTGACCGACCTGAACAACAACCGGGTCCAGAAGTTCGTCAGGCGGGGGGCCCTCGCCACATGGGGCGGCGCCACCGTCGCCGACCGGTTCAGCACGCCGCGCGGGATCGCCGTGGACGGCGCGGGCCACGTCTACGTGGCGGACACGGGCAATCACCGCGTCCAGAAGTATTTCGCGAACGGCAGCTTCATCGAGAAGTGGGGCCGGAACGGAGGCGACGGGACAGCCGGGAGCCTCAACGGGGAGTTCAACACCCCCCAGGGCGTCGACGTGGACGCCGCCGGGAACGTCTACGTGGCCGACACGCTCAATAACCGCGTCCAGGTCTTCGCGCCGAACGGCACCTACCTCCGGCGGTACTACGAGCTCCCCGGGGCGGACTCGGCCCTGAACATGCCGGGCGGCGTCGGCGTCACGGGCGCGGGCATCGCGTTCGTGGCCGACACGTTCAATTACCGGGTCATGGGCTACCGCCCGACCGGGGCCGCGATGGCACAGTGGGGCTACGCGGGGACCCCGACCGGCACCGTGCCCGGGACCTTCTACCTGCCCTACGGCGTTGCGCCCGCCCCCGACGGCACGGTCTACGTCGCCGACCTCTCAAACCGGGTCCAGCGGTTCTGGCCGAACGGCAGCTTCGTCCAGGCCTGGGGGAGCGCAGGTTCGGCCGAGAGGCAGTTCCAGTTCCCGTACGGCATCGGGACGGACGCCGCCGGGAACGTCTACATCGCCGACACAGGCAACGACCGGGTGCAGGTCTTCTCGCCGTCGGGGACGCTTATCGCGGCGATCGGGACGACAAAGGGCTCGGACCCGGACCAGTTCAACGGGCCCATGGACGTCGACGTGGACGAAGCCGGCAGGGTCTATGTGCTCGATACCGGCAACAACCGCGTCTGCATCTATCCGCCGGTGGTGACGGGCCCGGCCGTGCTGGCCGTGCCGCCGGGCACCGCGCTGCCGACGGACACGGACGCCGACGGGCTGTACGACGACGTCAACGGCAACGGCCGGGCCGACTTCGCCGACGTCGTGCTGTACTTCAACCAGGTGGCCTGGATCGCGGCGAACGAACCCCTCGAGGCCTTCGACTACAACGCGAACGGCCGGGTCGACTTCGCGGACGTCGTCTGGCTGTTCAACAATCTATAAGGGCCGGCCTCGAGCCCGCCCCCTTTTTCGGACCATCGCTGGCCCGCGCTGCCGATCCGGCACCAGCCTCGACCGTGCCAGGACGGACGGTCCACGCCGAAAACGCCCATGGCGTCGCGGTGCCCTGCGGCCCGCCGGGCCGGGCTGACCGAAAACGGGAGTGAACCGCTCCCCCGAACCCGCCGGCGTCGTGCGGTCCCTCACTGCCCCCCCTGGCAGATGGCCCCAAAACCCCAACTCTCCGCCGATCGGAGATCACGGGGATCCGAACCACGGCCCGCGTCGCCCCCCGTCGCTCCCGATCCCGGAAGACGTCCATCGGCCAGGGAACCGGACCGTCCCGAGAGGGGTCGGGCGACCGACGATCCCGACCCGATCGGCCCGGGCCGCGCGGCCCGGCGGGAGGCCGGAGGCGAATACGGCCGGGGTGCCACCGTCTACCGTGCTAATGATTATCACGTTGGACGCCTCACTCACGCCCATGGATCACTCCATCGTGAGACTGCTGCTTCTCGCGGCACTGCTGCTGGTCGTGCTGGTCACGGGCCCTGCGTCCGCCCTGACCTGGCAGATCGAGACCGTAGATTCGGCAGGGGTCGTCGGGCGGGACACATCCCTTGCGTTGAACGGGACCGGGATTCCCCACATCAGCTACTTCGAATATAACTATGACGGCCCGGATTTAAACCTGAAGTATGCGTGGTACGACGGCTCGAGCTGGCAGAACGAGACGGTGGATTCGGACGGGGATGTCGGGAGTTGTTCGTCCCTTGCCATCGACGCAGCCGGCACCCCCCGCATCAGTTACCAGGGGCAAGGCGTCCTGATGTACGCCTGGCGGGACGGCACGGGCTGGCACCGCGAGACAGTGGACTCTTCGGAGGGGTTGGGGGTGAATCGGGGGGGTGACACGTCCCTCGCGCTCGACGCCGCCGGCAACCCCCGCATCGCCTATACCAACTACGGGAACCCGTACCAACGCCTGAAGTACGCCTGGCGCGACGGCGCCGGATGGCACGCCGAGACGGTTGACCCTGGGTATTGCGGTCCGGAAGCCTCGCTGGCGCTGGACGGCGCCGGAAACCCCTGTATCGCTTATCGGGAGGATCCGATGAACAACCAACTCAAGTACGCCTGGCGCGACGGCGACGGCTGGCACTTCGAGTATCCGGATCCAGCCGGGTCCAGGGAGATGGAGCCATCCCTCGCGCTTGACAGCGCCGGAAACCCCCGGATCGGCTACCGCGGCATCTCCGAGGACGACGAACTGAAGTTCGCGTGGCGGGACGGCACGGGCTGGCACAGCGAGACGGTTGATTCGAATCCCGTAGGACAGCCCTCCCTGGTGCTTGAAGCCGCCGGCAGTCCCCGGATCAGTTACTATAACTATACGGCTCCCAGCGACGGCGACCTGAAGTACGCGTGGCGGGACGGCGGGGGCTGGCACAGCGAGACGGTAGACTCGGAGGGGGATGTCGGGCGCTATTCGTCCCTGGCGCTCGACGGCGCCGGCAACCCCCGGATCAGCTATAATGCCTATGGTATTCACGACCTGAAGTACGCGTCGGCCGGCCCGCCTCCGCCTGCCGCCGAGTTCGCAGCGAACGTCACCTCCGGCGCGGCGCCGCTCGCCGTCGGGTTCACGGACCTTTCGACCGGCTCCCCGACCGGCTGGACCTGGGAGTTCGGCGACGGGGCGACCGCCGACGTCCGGAACCCCGTCCACGTCTACGCGTCTCCCGGCACCTACACGGTCAATCTCACCGCGGTGTACGGCGCCGAGACCGATACCAGGACGAAGCCCGGGTTCATCAAGGTGGTGCAGCCGGTACCGGGTGCGCCGGCCGCTCCCACCGACACCGACGGTGACGGGCTCTTCGACGACGTGAACGGAAACGACCGCGCCGACTTCGCCGACGTGGTCCTGTACTTCAACCAGATGACCTGGATCGACGGGAACCAGCCGGTCAGCGCGTTCGACTACAACGCGAACGGCCG
>DAEF01000037.1 GCA_002495225.1 Methanoregulaceae archaeon UBA288
GATCGTGAGGCCGGTCCCTTCCTTCCAGACACGGATCACCTCGGGGTTGAGGGGTTCACCGGCACTGGTGCAGTGGCGCAGGGACGAGAGATCGAACTTATCCAGATCAGCAAGGATCAGCATCCGGTAGATGGTCGGGGGGCAGCAGAAGGTCGTGATCTGGTACTTCTCAAGGAGGGGCAGAACCTCGGTTGCCTGGAACTTACCGGTGAAATGATAGACAAAGATACAGGCACCTCCGATCCACTGGCCGAAGATCTTGCCCCAGGCCGATTTCGCCCAGCCCGTGTCCGAGAACGTGAAGTGGAGGTCGTTATGCCGGAGGTCGTGCCAGAGCCCGGCCGTAACCATGTGGCCGAGCGGGTACGACTGTTCGTGCAGCACCATCTTCGGCTCGCCGGTCGTGCCCGAGGTGAAGAAGATGACCAGCGGGTCCGTCGCCTTCGTCCGGGCCATCCCCGGGAGCTTCACGATCTTGTGCGAGACCGGGGCGGGGTAGGTCATCTCCTGCGGGAGCGAGATCCAGCCGTCGCGCTCGCCGTCGACCACGAGCCGGCTCATCAGGGACGCGCACTCCGAGTAGATCTCGTCGACCTTGGGTGCGTTCTCCAGGTCCGTGATCACCATCTTGAACTGGGCGAGATCGACCCGGTACCGGATGTCCTTCGCCGTCAGCATCGTCGGGCTCGGCGAGACCACTGCGCCGAGCTTGGTCAGGGCGATCGTCAGGATCCACCACTCGGGGACGCGGTGGAGCATCAGCATCACGCGGTCCCCCTTGTGGATCCCGTAGTTCAGGAGGATGTTCGCGGCGGCGTTCGAGAGGGTCATCAGGTCCCAGAACGTGTACTTCTTCTCGGTGCCCTGCTGATCCGTCCAGATCATCGCGAGCTTGTTCCGGTCCCGCCGCGCCCACGCGTCGATCACGTCGAAGCCGAAGTTGTAGTGCTCCGGGACCTCGATCCGGAAGTTCGCGTACGCCTCGTCGTAATCGGCCATGTTGTGCTGGTGCTCGGCCATGTCAAACAGTAAGGGGTACGCCTGTTGTGAGCATTAAGACATCGCCGTTCCGGGCCGATTTCGCTCATCGGGAGCGTCCATAAAGATTGCCCGGAATCATTATGGCATAAAGGGGGACATACGTACGTAGATGGAAGAGAAACGATACGAGTCGCTCAAGATCGAGAATATCGTCGCCTCCGGCGTGATAGCCGACTCGATCGATCTCGCCGAGGTATCGGGACGCATTCCGGCCTGCGAGCTCAATACCAAGCGCTTTCCGGGAGCGGTCTACCGGATCGCCGACCCGAAGATCGCGTCCCTGATCTTCAGCTCGGGCAAGGTCGTGCTGACCGGTATCCGGAACGACCAGGCCCTCGTCGACGGCCTGGAGATCATCACGACATCACTCCGCGAGGCAGGCGTCGACTGCTACGACGAGCCGCGCGTCGCCGTCACCAACATCGTCTGCTCGTACGACATCGGCAAGTACATCAACCTCAACAAGGTCGTGATCACGCTCAACCTCGAGAACATCGAGTACGAGCCGGAGCAGTTCCCCGGGCTGGTCTACCGGATCAAGGACCCGAAGATCGTCGCCCTCCTCTTCAGCTCGGGCAAGATCATCCTGACGGGCGGCAAGACCCTCGACGACATCAAGCGGGGCCTCGACTTCCTCGAGCAGAAGCTCGAGTCGATCATGTGAGGGGCCGGGCCCCTCTCCGTTTCTCTTGTACCAGGATTTTACCAGAAGTGCCGGGTCTGGACGTACTGCCGCTCTGCCTTCAGGATCTGCCTGAAGAACGCGTCCCCCTCGGTCAGGGTCGCCAGGATCCGCGAGGCGTGCTCGGGCCCGACGCCCCGGCCCGCGAGCGCGATGACGGCCTTCTTCCCGCTCGAGAGGACGATGTTCGCGTTCCGCAGCAGCCTTTTTTCGACCTCGCGCTCCTCGGGCGTCTTGGTCTTCTTGCTCGCGATCGCGACGAGCGGCTCGTCCCAGGGCTTGAGGGCGGCGATCAGACGGGCCGTGCAGACCGGGCAGGTCGGCTGCTCGTCCACGCGCGAGACCTTGGTCTTCAGCTTCCACTTCCGGCAGTTCATGCAGCAGAGGACGACGTCCGAGTCCTCGATCCGCCGCCGAACCGTCGCGAGGATCGCCGTGTCGGCCGACTCGGGCGGGATCAGGTCGCGCGACGAGAAGAGGCCGGCCGCGCCGAGGACCGAGACTCTCGTCGTCACGACCTCGATTGAGCCGTCGCGGACGGCAGCCACGATCCGGGCCGCGGCCTCGACGTCCATGTAGTTCTCGAAGAGCTCGCGGTAGGTCTCGCGCTGGACCACGGTCCTGTCGAAGAGGGCCGAGAGGCGGTGGATCGAGAGGCGCTCGTAGTCGGCTTCGGGGTCGATCGCGCCGAACTTCTTCGCGACCTGGACGAGCTTCCACTTGTACAGGGCCGTCCGCTTCAGCCCGAGCTCGAGCAGCCCGCGGATGTGCGCGGGGTCGAGCGTGACCAGCGCCTCCTCCACCTCCGCGGCCCGGAGCGACTTCGGCAGGCGGAGGAGGCAGCGGTACGCGTCGATCTCGATCCCGACGGTCGTGCCGTACCGGGCCGAGAGCAGGAGCGAGAGGACCCGGGCCAGCACCTCGTTCGCGCGGTGGCCGGCGCAGACGTTGCAGACGACCCCCTCGTCCGCGTCCTCGAGCGTGATCGTCCGGTCCGACGAAACGACCGCGCGGTCCCGGTCCATCCCGTCGAGGAACTTCGCGGCGTACCGGGCCGCGCGCTCGTTCTCGATGTAGTCGGCAAAGCGGCGCGTCCGGCGGAGGGCCCCGACCTCCTGCGCGACCGCGAACGGGACCGGGATCTGCTCGCCCTCCCAGCTCGGGAGCTCGCCCCTGGCCCTCTTTGCCGGCTCGACCGTGATCCGTCCCTCCTCGGTGTCGAGCACGCGCCAGAGCTGGCCCTTGGTGATGAAGACCGAACCCGGGTGGATCATGCCGACCACGAACGACTCGTCGAGGGTGCCGACCGTGCGCCGGCTGGCGAGATCGAAGACCGGGACCTTTCGCTCGTCGTGGATCATCGAGAGGTTGGCCATCAGGTACCGCCGGGCCCGGGAGGTCGTGATGATCCGCGTCCCATCGCGCCGGACCAGGCGGTGCCCCTCCATCTCGTCCACGACCTCGTCGAGGAGGGCGTCCGCGCCGGGAAAGGTCGCGGTCTTCGCGAGGATGGCGCGGACCTGGGCGAGCTCGATCTCGCCGTGCTCGACGAGCAGGGCCGCCACCTGGTTCGCGAGCACGTCGGCCGCGCCGTACGGGATCCGGACGGGCTCGACATCGGCGGCCTTCGCGCGCCGGACGATCACCCCGGACTCGAGCAGGTCGTCGAACCCGGTCGCGAGGACGGTCCCGCGCGAGACGGCCTCGAGCCGGTGGCCGGCCCGCCCGGTTCGCTGGACGAGCCGTGCGACCTCGCGGGGCGAGCCGAACTGGACCACGTGCTCGACGTGGCCGATGTCGATCCCGAGCTCCATGGACGAGGTGGCGATCAAAGTCGCGATCTCGCCCTTCTTGAACCGCTCCTCGGCGTCGATCCTCACCTCGCGCGAGAGCGAGCCGTGGTGGACCTCGATGTCGCCGCGTTTGAAGAGGGCGTGACCGAGCGCCTCGGCCGTGACGCGCGTGTTGGTGAAGACCAGGTTCGAGCCCGAGGGGTCGAGGGCCCGCTCGACGCACTTCGCCTGGGCGTCGAACTGCTCGCCCGCGTAGACCACGCCGAGGTCGAGCGCCTTCGCGACGGGCACCTGGACCACGCAAAACGGGCGCGGGCCGCAGAGGAAGCGCGCGACCTCGTCGGGGTTGCCGACCGTGGCCGAGAGGCCGATCCGCTGGAACTCGCCCGCGTACGTCCGGACCCGCTCGAGCGCGACCGAGAGCTGGGCCCCGCGCTTGGAGCCGGCGAGCTCGTGGATCTCGTCCACGACGACGTACTTCACCCCCGCGAGGTGTTTCCGGAGGGTCCTGCCCATGAAGATCGCCTGGAGGGACTCGGGGGTCGTGATCAGCAGGTCCGGCGGGTGGAGGGCCTGCCTGCGCCGTTCCGCCTGCGTCGTATCGCCGTGCCGGACGCCGACCGAAAGCCCGAGCTCCCGGCACCACCACTCCATCCGGGTCAGGATGTCGCGGTTGAGGGCCCGGAGGGGGGTGACGTAGATCGCCGAGAACCCGCCGCTCGTCCCCTGCAGGAGCCCGTGGAAGACGGGGAGCATGGCCGACTCGGTCTTGCCCGTGCCCGTGGGCGCGATCAGCAGCACGTGTCTCCCCGCGACCACCTCGGGGACGGCGAGCTCCTGGGCCTCGGAGAGCCCCTCGAACCCGCGGTCCGCGATCGTCTGCCGGATCCGCGGGTCGAGCAGGTCGAGCGAGCTCACCAGTCCGCCTCCGCGAGGGGCTCGAGCGCCTCGATCGGCCCGAGGAGGGTGCCGTCCGCGAGCAGAATCTCGACCGTCTCCCGCTTCAGGCAGCGCGAGACCGGGCTGAACGGATCGGCCACGATCTTCCGGACGTCGTAGCCCGCGAGCTCGTTGAAGGACGGCACGAAGAGGACCCGCGTCGGCGTCGCGGCCGGGGGAAGGCCCAGGCAGGCGTCGTCGACCTCGCCCATCAGGTACGCAGGGGCGCGGAGCGCGCACCCGACCTCGTCCTGGACGGCCGCAAGCGGGTGGTGGTGGCCGACGAGCACGAGCTGCCCGGCCAGGCAGGAGCCGGGCAGGGTGTGGCCGTGGAAGTACCCGACGCCGTCGACCAGGACACCGGTCTTCTCGGCGAACTCGTCCGGCCCGAGGAACCGCTCGATTCCCGGGTCGTGGTTGCCGGGGACGACGAGTATGGGGACGCGGGCCCGGAGCGTAGCCAGCACCCCGGGGAGCTCGCGCCACTCCTGCCGGGTCGTGAACGGCACGGACTGCTTGACGTCGCCGAGCAGGAGGAGCCGGTCGGGCCTCGTCTGGTCGACGAGGGCGGCGACGCGCTGCGTCCGCTCGAGAGACCGGCTCGAGAAGTGCCAGCCGTGGCGGGCGAGGTCGCTCTCGATCCCGAAGTGGAGGTCGGCCACGACGAGCGTCCGCTCCCGGTTCTCGACCAGCAGGGCCGGCCCCTCGGCCAGGAACTCGAGCCTCATGCCCGCCGGATCAGCCCGCGGCGGGGCATGTAGCACTCGCCCTCCTCGAGCAGGCCTGCGAGCGCCTCCTCGACCTTGACCTTTGCGCAGCCCTTTCCCGCGCCGAGCGCCAGGAGCTCGGCCTGCTCCATGCCGTCCCGGCCGGCGGCGTCGATCCGCTCGAGGAGGAGGGCCGAAAGGTCCACGCCGTCCGCCCGGGCCGCGTCGGCGGCCGGCACGAGCCCGAGGGCCTGTTCGGCCATGGCGCGGAGCTCCTCGACCGTCGCGGGGGTCACGCGGTAGGCCGCCACGGCCTCGGCCGCGAGCTCGTCGCTCCCCTCCCCCCGGAGGCGAGCCGCGAGCGCCTCGAGCCGCGCGGCCGTCCGGTCCGCCGTCCGGACGAGCCAGCGGTCGCGCACGGCCCTGTTCACGGCCGCGACCTGGATCGGTCGGACCGTCGGCCCCTGCCGCCCGGGCTCGGCGTACCCGAGCACGGCCACGAACGCGGGCGGCGCGATCCCCGCGATGGCCGCGAGCTGCTCGGGCTCGCGCGCGGTCGCCCGGACCAGGTGGACCCCGGTCGGGTCCGAGACCCGCGCGACCAGGGCCGTCCGGGCGTCGCCCTCGACGGCCGTGAGCGCGCCCACGAGGTAGACCAGGTGGACGCAGGCGCCGGACGGGGTGAGCAGGCAGTCCTGGCCGCCGTGCTTCACCGTCCTCGTCGCCCGTCCGAGCTCGCCCGCAAAGACCCTCGCCGCCGCCTCCATGCCTCCTCGAATCCTCCCTGGTATTCTTAAATATATTGGCTCTGGGAGGCATTTAAGCCGACGATGCTGGCAGAGGGGGTCGCCCGGGACGGCACCGGCACGGGGGTTGACCGCGGACCCGGCGACGATGGGATGGGGGGGGGAGCCCCCGGTCCTGAGAACTGGTTGAAGAGCCAGACGGGGTCGGCGAAGCCGATCCGCCCGTTGCCGTTGTAGCCGAACACCGGGACAGGCCTGCTCGCCGAGATCCGGGTCACCTGGCTGAAGGAGAGCACGACGTCGGCGAAGTCCGGCCGGCCGTTCGGCGCCAGGACGAGGCTCGCTGCGTCCCCGTCCATATCGAGGGCGGTACCGGTCAGGCGCCGGGGACGTGGCCGTTCGAGAGGGCGATCACGGCACGTATGAGATACAGGAGGGGAAGCGATCGCCGTGTTGGAGATCCACCTGATTGGCGAGGGTCTCAGCGGGATGAGAGGGGCAGGGCTCGGCTCGAGAGAAAAGAGAGGGAGGAGAGTGAAGTGCGAGCCGACGTCCGCGAAGTCGATGCGGCCGTCGCTGTGCGCCCCCAGGCTCCCGGGGGAAATGAGTATAGTCGAGAAGCACCCCTATTCTCCTGAGGGAGAGATGCCGTTTCGAGTGGTCGTGGTCGACGACGACCCGGATGTTCTGCGCGTGGTCGCGATCAAGCTCGAGCGGGCGGGCTTCTCCGTCGTCACCGCAACGGACGCGGCGTCCGGCCTGGCTGCGGTGCTGCGGGAGGCGCCGGACGTCGCGATCATCGATCGGATGCTCCCCGATGGAGATGGGCTCGCGCTGATCGGGACGGTCCGGGCCGCCCTCGCCGACGCCGGCCCGGCGATCGTGGTCCTCTCCGCGCGGGCCGGGCTCGACGAGATCGTGCAGGGGATCGAAGCAGGGGCCGACGACTACGTCACCAAGCCGTTCAGCCCCCGCAGCCTGATCGAGCGGGTCCAGGTCGCGCTCGTCCGGCGCGGGCGGGTTCCGACTGCCGGGGACCACCCCGGGGGAGAGACGCAGCCCTCCGCCCGAGCCGGCGAGAGCCTCGAGTTCGTGGAAGGGACCTGAGGTGCCGGACGTGGACCGTACCCCCGGCCGAACGCCGCCGTCCGACCCTGCCGTCCGCCCGGATACCCGGGTGCTCGTCTGCCGTTTGCCCGTTCCCGGCACGCCCGTCCCCGATTACTGGAAGGCCGACTCGTTCGCCGCAGGTGTCCTTGCAGAGTTCGAGGCGCGTCGAAGCGCGGGCGATGACGTTGGCGAACGCCGGGCCTTCTTTCTCCTCGCCCGCTACTACGGCCGGACCCTCGCGATCCTGCGGCGGGCCCTCACCGACGGCGCCACGGATCTGATCGGGCAGGCGCTTGGAAACCTGGTTGTCCTGCACAGGCACCTCGCCCTGATGCGTACAGAGGCCCGCGAGGCGGTACCGCTGGTGGTCACGCTCGACCGTCCCTCGCGGCAGCGCGTCCTCCCGGACCTCGTCGTCGCCGTCATGGACGACACCTCCCGACCCATGGACCCGGCCGCGGTCGCGGACCGCGTGAACGACCTGCACCTCGCGGCCCGGGTCCGTGTCGACACGGTCGCTGCCGCCATGGAACGGCTCCGCTCGGAGGGCGCGCTCGATCCCGTGGCGGGGGGCCGCTACCGGCGGAGCGCCCGGCCGTACCGTCGTACCAACCCCGATCGCGAGGGGCTCCGGGCCCTCCTCGGCGACCGGCTCTACCAGGTCTTCGACGCGGGCGGCTTTCCGGGCCTCGCCTCGATACGGGCCCGGTCGGAGGCCTTCCGGGCCTTCTTCTCCGGCTTTGTCGGCTGCGGCCCGGCGCTCGCGGATGGTTTCGTCACGGCGGCCGCCGAGCTGACGGGCTGGGGCGGCGGCGACCGGGACGACCAGAACTGGGCGCACGCGGACCTGATCGGCTCGACCTACCCCCGCCCGTACCAGCGGCGGGCCTTCGAGGTCTACCGGTCGCACGGGTACGGCGGGCAGGTGATCGAGGCGCCGACGGGCTCGGGCAAGACCCTGGTGGGCGAGCTCTGCATTCAGGACTGGCTCGCGACCCTCTCCCCGGGGGAGGCGGTCCTCGTCCTGGTCCCGACCGCGAACTACCTGCGGCAGTGGACGGCCGAGCTCACGACCGCGCCCGCCGGGCTGCGGCTCCCGCTCGGCGCCGTCTTCGGGGGTACGCCGGCCGAACTCGAGGCCTTCCGCGGGCGCAGAGGCGCATCGCCGGCCGTGCTCGTCTCGACCTATGCGGCCCTCGCGGCCCTCGCCTCGCCCCTGGGAAAGGGCGGGTTCGACGCGGACTCGGTCGAGGCCTTTCTGCAGGGGAACGGGATCCAGTACATCCTGCTCGACGAGGTGCACAAGGTCGTCGAGAATGAGCGTTCGGTCACCCATGGCGTCGTGGAGGTCTTCGTCGACTGGCTCAGGGACGGCTCCCTCCGCGGCCTGATCGGGTTCTCGGGCACGGTCGAGGGGTATCGCGACCGGCTCGAGCGGCTCGGCCTCTCGCTCGCGTACACGGTCCCGGTGCTGGACCTGGTCGGAGCAGGTTACATCGCGCCCTACACGGAGTTCGGCCTGCCCTTCGCCCATTCGGACCGGGAACGGCGGGTCGCCGAGCTGGTCCGGGCGTACGGTGCCGGCCTGGCCCGGTACTTCGCGCTCCTCGGGCCGGGCTGGATCAGGGGTGCGCTCGAGGGGATCCCGCCGGAGGTGCGGTTCGCGATCGCACGCGACCGCCTCGGGCTCGGCGCCGGGCATCCCGATCGCGACGCGGCCATCGAGCGGCGCTTCCGGCGATGGGAGTCGCTGGAGCGGTTCGGCGTGGCCGATGCGGCCGTCCTCGGGGTCGTCCAGATCGCGTTCGGTCTGTCGGATGAGGCGATGATCGGGGCGTCGGCGGCCCGGCTGGCGCCCGGCGAGGCGGCGGACCGGCAGGCGGCCTTCCGGGAGCTCCTCGGCGAGCTCAACGCGATCCGCTCGGAGCTCGCCGGTCTCGTGCGCGAGGAGCGGGTCGTCTCATGGCTTCGGGCGGAGGGGTTCGGGACGGTTTCTCCCGGGTCCGGGCCGGGCCGCGCGGCCCTTGCGTCGTCGATTGCCGGCCTCTACCCGACCCTCCGCGGACTGTACCACCGTATGGGCGAAGGGCGGATCGACGCGGTCAGGGCCCTGGTCCGGGCGGAGGCGAGCGCCCGCGATCTCGGGGGCGCGATCGTCTTCGACCGGGCGACCCGGGTCCGGTGGCGCGAGCCCGTTCCCGACCCGGGGTACGCGGGGGTGGCCGGGCTCTTCTCCGGGCTTCTCGACGATCCCCGCACCCTGCCGATGGGGGTCGTCTCCGGAGAGATCTACCTGCCCTGGCTGCCCGAGGGATCGCCGGCCGGCGCCATCGCGACCTTCGTCCGCGACCGGATCATGGTGGCCGAGCTCGGGCAGAACCTCTTCGATTTGCTGACGGGGGGACTCACCCTTCCCTCCGCGCTCGAGTCCGACCTTCGCGAGGAGCTGGCTTCGAGACTGCAGGAGTACGGGGCCGGGCTCGCCGGGCTCACCGCGGCACGGCCCACGGAGTTCGGGCGCCGGGTCCTGACCCCCCTCCGCAGGGGCGTCCGCCGGGCGAGGCTCGGGCGGGCGGGGGATCGGCTCCTCGACCGGCTGACACCGCGACACCACCTGGTCCGGCAGTGGATAGGGGCGTTCTTCGACTACGCGCTCGTGGCGCACCGGTTCGAGGAGGCGCGGGAGCTCCTGATCCGCCGGCCGGACGGGGGGTATTCGCAGTGCAGCGTGGTCCGGATGGACGGGGGCGAACGGCGGGCGCTCTTCTACGACCTCGTGGCCCGCGTGGTGGACGCCCGGGTCTTCCCGGTCCGGGTCGTGATCGTCTCGTCCTGGGCGCGGACAGGCTGGAACGTTCGTCGGCCGAACGTGCTGGTCGACGCGACCGCCACCCGCGACGTCACCGCGTGGCTCCAGCTCAGGGGCAGGGCCATGCGGACGAGCGAGGCATGGACGGGCGAGAACTCGGCCCGGCTCGAGGCCCTCGTCGCGGGCGGAGAGGACGATGCCGCCGTTCGGCTCCTGCTCGCCGAAAACAAGGTGACCCATATCTACGAGCTCGTGAAGGCCTACGGGAGCGGGATGCAGGTCCGGCAGGACCGGCGGACCGGCCTCTGGAAGCGGGTCGACGCGATCGCGGCCAAGCACGCGCACGAGGGCTCGGTCGACCCCCTCAGCGGCGCGTACGGACCCGGCGAGAGGCACGCCCCGCTCGTCGCCGGCGATGACCCCCGCCAGGACCGGCCGGCGGAACTCGAAACCCGGCTCGAGACCGTGCTGCGGGACCTCGACGCACGGGTGGTTCGGGGCTGGCTCGAAGCGGTCGGAGGGGCCGGGCGGGATGCCGCGAGGAGCGAGGTGCCGTGAACCGCGGACCGGTTAGGGCCTCGCTGCAGAGTGGGGAATTATCCGTCGTTTCCCCTCCGTTTCTCTCGAGATCGTCGAGATGTCATTAGATGGCGGGTGCGCGATAGAACATCAACTACAGGTTCGGTCGCCGCGCGCGACGGACCCGTGACGGCGGTCGTCTCGTCGAGAGTGCAATCGCTATCCCGGCACCCATACGGTCCCAGAAACGGATGAAGACGGCCTGTGGGCGGAAAAATGGATCAGAGGTGGTTGAAGAGCCAGACGA
>DAEF01000018.1 GCA_002495225.1 Methanoregulaceae archaeon UBA288
GGTTTGTCCGGATCACGAACGCCGGGATGACTGAGAGCCACCCGCACAACATCCTGATCACGGACGAGGCCCCGAACTACCGGATGTTCGAACAATAATCCTTTATAATTTTTCGACCGACGCCTGCTGACCATGCTCGAGCACGACGATCTCGCCCGAATCCTGGACCTGCTCGGGAACCGGAACCGTCGGCGTATCCTGGACCTTCTTCGTCAGAAACCGTGCTACGTGACCGAGATCTCGGACCGACTGGTCCTGTCGCCCAAAGTTGTGATCGATCACCTGGCCCTGCTCGAGCGCGAGTCCCTGATTGGCTTCTCGCTCGACGACCGCCGCCGCAAGAACTACTTTCTCTACCAGGAGCTGGACGTCTCAATTGCAGTACGTGCAGCGGAGGGAGCAAGCCCGGCGCTCGCGCCCCCTGTCGAGGCACCCCGAATGAATCGCCTCCTCGGCCGGCTCAGGGGGCTGATAGAGAGCCGCGAGAAGTTCCTCGAGCACCTCGATGGGATCGACCGCGAGATCGATCGTGCCCTGATCAAACTCATTAAATCCGGTGAGGGGGTAATCGAGAACGAAGCTGACGTCGATATTCTGCTCGCACTCTCCACAGGGGGGCAGGCCTTCGAAGCCCTGCCCGAACAAACGGGGCTTCCGGCCGATGAACTGACCGACCGCCTGTCGCGCCTGGAACGAATGGGCGTGGTCGCGGTCGAGGGATCACAGTACCGATTGAGTGATGCCGATGCCGAGTAACAGCGATGACGAGATCTACCGGGACCTGGCCCGCCTCCTCGAGCACATGCTCCGGAGCCTGCCCTCGCCCGAGCCCGGCCAGGTGGTCGGGTTCACCATCATGACCGGGAATCTTCCGATCGATCCCGAGGCCTACGGCTACACAGACGACTCGTCCGGGATAGACTACGAGTGCGTCGAGGGAAACGAGACCGTCTTCGTGACGGCGCGCGTCCCGTCCGACCTCAGGACGGCCCCGTATGTTGACATCCAGCCGCGGCAGATCCGGATCGTGATGGACGACCGGATCGCCGAGATCGACCTGCCGGTCACGATCGATATCCGGCACAGTTTCTACCAGGTCCGGCACGGCGTCATGGACGTCTCCTGCCGAAAGCGGTAGACATTTTTTTGAAAAAATAAGGGATCAGAGAAGGCCGAAGGACTTCAGAGTCACTTCGGGGTTGACGGCGCCCACGCGATAGATGACGCCCTCTTCGAGCTCGTTGATCACGACCTCGGCCGGGCTGAAGAGCGAGGTGTCGATCTGGTAGAAGTCGAAGTTCGCCTCCTTGAAGATCTCGTAGAACGGCTTGCCGTACCCCTTGGACTTGTTCGACGGGATCCGGTCGAGATAGTCCTTGATCTCGGGCGCACGCATGGTCAACATGATCCGGCCGTGATAAATGGTCGCATCGTTGGTCGTGCCCATGGCCCGCGTCGCGTCTTTCTTGACGGGCGGCACGGGCGCGCTCCCGATGGCGGCCGTGATCTTGGTCGTGTCGAAGCCGAGCTCGTTCAGCTTGTAGATCGCGGTCTCGACGCAGCGGCCCGAGACCTGGATCGAGCCGACGATCGAGGCCGTCGGGGCCACCACGGCGCAGACGCTGCCGACATCGACATGGCACTCGCTAGCGATCTTCTCCATCACCTCGCCGTTCGGCAGGTGATCGGACTCGAGGCAGATCACGGCCGAGTCGAAGTCGTCCTCGTACCCGATAACCTCGTAGGTATGCTTCGGCTTGAGCGAGAGCGCCCGCGCCGGGCCCGAGCCCATCGCGAAGTAGTTGCCCACCTTGACCGTCCAGCCGGCCTTCTGCGCGCCGAGGCAGGCCACCGACGGGAAGTCGGTGTTGACCTCGATGAACGGGAGCGGAACCCCCCCGATCTCGCCCATCGAGAAGTCCACCTCGCCCAGTCCGCCCATGCAGATCTCGGTGAAGGCCCGTCCTGCGGCATAACCGCCCCTCGTGCTGACGCCGCAGTCGACGATGCGGGCGCCGTTACTGAGTTCGTGGTAGGAGGCGTTGAACTCCTCCGCGAATTCAGCCAGGTTTTCGAATATCTCCAATGCCAGTTCGTTTACGCTGAGCACACGCTGAACCCCCGTATGCCAATAAGGAGAGCTGCAAACGAGATAAGACTTGTCAAAACGTCTCTGCGATTACTTCAGTCGCTCGAGGATCCGCTCGGGTTCGTACCTGAGATTGACCGAACGCGTGCGCCCTCGCCCCGCGCGGAAGGTGATGTCGACGATGCGCATGGCCTCGAGCTTTGTCACGATCTCGTAGTAGCGCGTGTACCGCAGGCCGATCGCCTCGTGGATCTCGTCGAAGAGTTCGCCGGAGGTGATCTCGTCTCTCTCTGCAGAAGCGCGAGCTATCAGGTCGAGCACGCCCCGCTCGTCTGCATCGAGCGTCCGGATCACCGCGTCCAGGTGGAGGAAGCGCGACGCCGTGTAGGCGCGCAGGACGTCTTTCTCTTCGATGCGCCGCCGTCCGTCCATCTCGGCCGCGATCCCGGCCCGCTTGAGGAGGTCGATCCCGACCCGGAGGTCGCCGCCCCGCATGGTCCGGTCGACCACGAGGTCGAGTTGCTCCCCGGGCAGGACGCCTGGATAGAAGCCCTGCCGCGCCCGCTCGTCCAGGATGACGCGAACCTCGTCTGACGAGTACGGGTTGAAGTAGACCTCTCCCGGGCGGAAGATCGACTGCGCGCGAGCGTCGAGCCGGTCGGCGAGCTGGATCGAGAGGTCGGACAGGATAACGATCACCCCGATCTTGGTGCCGGGATAGACCTCGTGGGTCCGCAACAGCGAGTACAGCACGCGGTTCAGCTCGTTCTCGTAGAGCAGGTAGTTCGCGTCGTCGAGCGCGACGACCAGGATCTTCTGCTCCCGTTCGAGAACCCGGGCGACGGCGTCGAAGACCTTCTTGGTCGACGTTCCCCCCGAGCCGCGCGGAAGATGGCCCGAGACCTGGCTGTAGACCTCGGAGATGATCCCGAAGGTCGTGTTGTCGATCTGGCAGTTGACGTAGACCGGCACGAGCGTCTTCGTGGTCTCCTCGACCTCGGCGAAGAGCTTGCGGATGGTCGTGGTCTTCCCCGTCCCGGGTGGACCCCGGCAGACCGTGTTCAGAGGACGCGCGCCCTGGAGTCCCGGCCGGAGCTGGAACGCGAGCTCGTGCATCTGCGCTTCCCGAAAGTTGAACTGTTCCGGGACGAAGTCGGGGTCGAAGACCTCGGGATCGCGAAAGAGCGTCTCGTCCCAGTTCAGCAGGTGGCGTGTCACGGGGATGTTCGGAACGGCCGCCTCAGAGGCTCTGGATGCATTTCTTGCAGAGGACCCTCGAGACGAAGAGCCGGCTGGTCTTCTCTTCTGCCGCGCTCACGGCAGAGCCGCACTCCTCGCAGACGGCGCCTGTGGGCGAGGGGGCCGGTGTCCTGGCCGGAGGTTTCGCGGGGGGCTTTGCGGCGGGCTTCGGGGAGGGAGGGGTCTCCGGGGGAGCCTCTATCGCGCGCGGCTCGGGCGTCGCCGGCTCCGGGGCGGGAGGCTCGGCATCCGTCTCGGCCTTCGGGGCCTTGACGGTTTTCATCGCAACCGTCTTCGGCGCGGCGGGAGCAGGGGTTTCTGCTCCTTCGCCGATCGCGCCCTTCAGGACGCGCTTGCGGTAGTGAGTGATCAGCTCCTCCGTCTCGGCGTTGCCGCGCCCGAAGAGGGCGAGGGTCTGGTCGAGGAACGTGACCAGGGAACGGACGTCCTCCTCGCTCTCGACATCGTCCTCGACCTCGATCCGGAGGCTCTCGTAGTTTTTGAGGTTGACCGTGACTCCGATGGTGATTTCCCGCTTCGGCATGATGTTTCCCAGTCTCACATTGCCGCGATCCCGCTTATTAATGCGTCGGTTGAACCACGGGGTCGCACCGCCCTGCAGAAAAAACTCAATAGCCCTGACCGCCGTACCTCTTGTGTGTCCGTCCTCGGGCGGCCCGCCACCGGCAGATGATGAGAGTTACCCCCACTGACTCGTGATGATGCAAGGGGGCTGATGCCGAGTTACGGCCGCCCGAGCAGGAGCGGAAGCAGCGCTGTCGCTTCGAGCCGCCCGAGATCTCCCTTCTCCGCTTCCCTCTCCGAGTAGCGGCGCGTGCCGTCCGTGCCGAGTCCCCTGACGGCCACCGGAACGGGCTCACGAGTGTGCGTCCTGAGCCGTAACGGGGTCGCGTGGTCGGGCAGGACGGCAATCACCCCGTCGAACCCGTCGAGGAGCGTCCCGAGCATCTCGTCGACGTGTTCGATCGCACGTACCTTCTCTTCGACCGAGCCCAGGTGACCGGCCTCGTCCGGTGCCTCGACGTGGCAGTACACGAAGTCGAGACGGTCCAGTGCGGCAAGCACGGCCCGGGCCTTGCCCTGGAAGTCCGTGTCCAGGTATCCCGTGGCACCCGGCACGGCGATCACCTCGAGACCCGCGTACCGGGCGATCCCGTTCAGCAGGTCGACGGCCGAGATCATCCCGCCCGCGACCCCGAACCGGTCAGAGAACAGCGGGAGCGCCGGCCGCCTTCCCCCCGACCAGGGCCAGATGCCCGTCGCGGGCGGTTTCCCGGCCGCGATCCGGGCCTGGTTGACCGGGTGATCGGCGAAGACCTCCTCCGCCGCGGCCATGCACGCGAGCAGGATATCGCGGTCGGGGCCGGTGGGGAGATACGGGTCGATCTGCTGTCCGACGATGTCGTGTGGCGGCGTACCCAAATCGCCGGCGGCGCTCGGGACGACGAGCAGGTTCCGGTACGAGATCCCGGGTTCGACCCGGACGAAGGGGACGGCGGGCTGGAGCGCCCCGAGGAGTTCGGCCCCCTCCGCGCTCGTGATGTGGCCGGCCGAGAAGTCAGCCATGACCCCGTCAACGACCGTGACCAGGTTGCAGCGGTACGCCACGTCGTCCGCGCCGAGCTCGACGCCGATGTTCGCGGCCTCGAGCGGACCCCGGCCCGTGTAGTATTGGACGGGGTCGTACCCGAGCAGCCCGAGGTTCGCGACGTCCGAGCCGGCCTCGAACCCGTCGGGCACGGTCGCGACGAGGCCCGTCCGTCCCTCGCGGGCGACCCTGTCCATGTTCGGGGTCTCCGCGAACTCCAGCGGGGTGAGTCCCCCGAGCTCGGCGAGGGGCTCGTCGGCCATCCCGTCGCCGAGGAGGATGACGGCTTTCATGCGGCACCCAGCTGGGCCCGGATGGCCGTCTGCATGCTCTCTTTCGAACCGAGCGGGGGACGCCATCCGAGGGACTTCAGGCGATCGATGGCGAGGCGCATGCGCGGCACGTCGCCGATCCAGCCCCGGTCCCCACCCGAGAAGCGGTACTCGACGTCGTCGAGCTCCATTGCGTCGGTCACGAGGTCCGCGATCGCCACCACGTCGATCCAGTCCTCGGAACCGATGTTGACCGTGTTGACCGTCTCCGTCGCGTGGTCGCAGACGTGCAGGAACGCGTCGACGCACGCGCGGGCCTCGAGGTAGGACTTGGTCTGCCGGCCGTCGCCGAGGATCTCGAGAACGTGCGGATCGGCCCGGAGCTTGTGGATGAAGTCCCACGAGACGCCGTGGTTCGACCGCTCCCCGACGATGTTCGCGAACCGGAAGACGAAGGCGCGCATCCCGAACGTGTGGCAGTACGCGCCGATCATCGCCTCGCACGCGAGCTTGCCCCCGCCGTAGACCGAGATCGGGACCAGCGGGGAGTAGTCCTCGGGGGTCGGGATCACGCTCGCCTCGCCGTAGACGGTCGAGGTGGAGGTGAACGCGATCTCGGGCACACCCGCCTCCCGCATGGCCTCGAGTACGCGGAACGTCGCGACCACGCTCTCCTCGAACATCGAGGCGGGCGAGGACGCTCCCCCCCGGACGTCGGGGTCGGCTGCTACGTGGTATACCCGGTCCGCCCGCTGAAGCCGCACCTGCCAGCCGTCGCGGAGCAGGTCCGCGACCAGGAGCTCGACCTGTCCGCCTTCGAGGTGGGCGGCGAGGTTGCCCCTCTCTCCGGTCGAGAGGTTGTCGATCACGAGCACCTCGTCGCCCCGCGCGACGAGCGCGTCCACGAGGTGCGAACCGATAAACCCGGCCCCGCCGGTCACGACGCTGAACATCGTATCATTATAGGGCGCCCCCTCCTATACGAGTACTGCGATGTACCTCGGGATCGACCACGGCACGACCGCCATGCGCTTTGCCACCGAGTCCGGCGCCTTCAAGATCTCACGGCACGACGCCTGCACCTTCGAGCTCGCTGGGCTCGAACGGCTCGGCCCGCTCGGCTCGATCGAGGGATGCGCGCTCTGCTACTCGATGGGCGACGGGATCAGCGCAATCACTTCGATAGACCGCGTCGCGAACCGTGGCATCGTGAGCCGGGAGGGCGCGGGCGAGCACGTGGGCGGCGGCACGCGCGTCTTCGACGTCATGGCCTCGAGCGGCATCCCGACGGTCGTCGTCCCCGGGCTTCACCGGGACTCGCCGACTGATCCGCGGTTCAAGGTCTACTCGCACCAGACGAGCCCCGAGAAGCTCGGGATTGCGTACCTGGCCGCACTCGAGCACGGCCCCGATGTCGTGGTCGCGGACATCTCGTCGAACACGGTCTCGCTCGTGGTCCGCGACGGACGCGTCCTGGGCGCGTTCGACGCCTGCGTCTTCGCCCCGGGCATGCGCCACGGCGCGCTCGACGTGGCCGCGATCAGGCGGATCGACCGGGGGGAGGAGACCGCGAACCAGGCCTTTCTCCATGCCGGGGTCGCGTACACCATGCCCGAGCCCGAACGGCTCGGGGCGATCGCGATGTTTGCAGCAATGGAGTGCGCAGCCCTGCTCCTGCTCGCACCAGAGGCTACGGTCGTGCTCGCCGGATCGCTTGCCCCGGCCGTGGCAGACGAGGTAGCGGGCCTGCTCGGCCGACCCGTCGAGGTCCGAAACGAGTGGGCCGCGGCCGAAGGCCTCGTCCGGATCGCCCGCGATGTCTTCGGTGGAGCCGACGAGATCCTGGGTATCCCGGTCGCCCTCTGAGCCCGGGTGTCTCCGGGCAGAGATTTATATCGATTTATCATGTAAGATTAAGGGACGCACTATGCAGGAGCTACGCATCCATGGCAGGGGCGGCCAGGGCTCGGTCACCGCGGCCGAACTGATCGCGGTCGCCGCGTTCGAGGGCGGGAAGTACGTCCAGGCCTTCCCGGCCTTCGGTGTCGAGCGGCGGGGCGCGCCGGTCCAGGCCTTCGTCCGGTTCAGCGACCGGCCGATACGCCTCCGGAGCCAGGTCTACGAGCCCGACTTCGTGATAGTCCAGGACCCGACCCTGATCCGGGACGTCGACGTCTTCAAGGGCATGAGCCCGGGTGGGATTGCAATCATCAACACGGAGAGGGATCCTGACTTCACGATGCCCGCCGGCGTCCGCGTCCTGACCCTCGACGCGACCACGATCGCGCTCGAGACCCTGGGGCTGCCGATCACGAACACGGCGCTGATGGGCGCCTTCGCGGCCGCAACGGGGCTGGTCTCGTTCGAGGCCCTCGAGAGCGCGCTCCGCCACCGGTTCGCGGGGGCGCTTGCCGACAAGAACGTTGCGACCGCGCGGCGGGCCTTCGATGAGATGAAGGCCACGGCGGAGGCCGCCTGATGGCGCTCAACGTCGGCTGCACGGCCGCGCCGGGCCGCTCGGCGGAGAACAAGACGGGCTCGTGGCGTGTCTTCATACCGAGGTTCGACCACGAGGCCTGCTCGAAATGCGGGATGTGCCAGCTCATTTGCCCCGAGGGGTGCATCCACGAGAACGAGGAGAAGCAGTTCGTGCCCGACTACGACTACTGCAAGGGCTGCGGCCTCTGTGCCGAGGAGTGCCCGAAGAAGGCGATCACCATGGAACTGGAGGAAAAATAATGGCGCTCGAGATCATGGAGGGTTCTATCGCGGTCGCCCAGGCCGTCCGGCGCTGCCGGCCGCAGGTGATCTCAGCATACCCGATCACACCCCAGACCCACATCGTGGAGGCCCTCGCCGAGATCGTCGCGAACGGCGAGCTCGCGGCCGACTACATCACGGTCGAGTCCGAGTTCTCGGCCCTCTCGGCCTGCGAGGGCGCAGTCGCGGCCGGCTCGCGCGCGTACTCGGCCACGACCTCCCAGGGCCTGGCCCTGATGTTCGAGGTCTGCT
>DAEF01000070.1 GCA_002495225.1 Methanoregulaceae archaeon UBA288
TGAAATGAATTCGAGACTCTACAGTTGGCATGGGCAGGGCGATCGTCTATCTACCTGTGGACGAAATAAGAAGTACCCTGCCGGCAGCCGGAGCACCCTCGATCGTCGGCACGGACGGGCGCCGCTCCGGCACATCCACCGACACTCCAATCAGCGCGAGGCACGGCGATTGCATGACCACATCCCCGGTTGTTGACAGCATACTCTCCGCGCGGTACCTGCGGAAAGGCGAGAAGGGCTTCGAGGACATCTGTCGGCGGGTCGCCGACGCCCTCGCGGAGAACGAGGAGGACCAGGCGGCCTTCTACGAGGCGATGATCGGCCTCCGGTTCCTCCCGAACTCACCGACGCTGATGAACGCCGGTACGGAGATCCCCCAGCTCTCGGCCTGCTTCACCCTGCCCGTCCCCGACTCGATCGAGGGGATCTTCGACAGCATGAAGTACGGGGCGATCATCCACAAGACCGGCGGCGGCACCGGGTACAACTTCTCGCAGGTCCGGCCCGAGGGCTCGACGGTGCAGTCGACGGACGGCGTGGCCTCTGGCCCGGTCTCGTTCATCCGGGTCTTCAACGCGGCCACGGACGTGATCAAGCAGGGCGGGCGCCGCCGGGGCGCGAACATGGGGATCCTGAACGCCTGGCACCCCGACATCCTGGCGTTCGTCACCATGAAGCGGGAGGAGGGCAACGTGGCCAATTTCAACCTCTCCGTCATGGTCGACGACCGGTTCATGGACCTCGTGGTAAAAAAGGAGTTCGAGACCGTCTGGCTCGTTCACCCCGTCACCGGCGACAAGGTCACGGTCGGCGAGATCTGGACGAGCATCGTGGACGGGATCTGGGCGAACGGGGAGCCCGGGGTCCTCTTTTACGACGAGATCAACCGGCACAACCCGACGCCGAAGCTCGGCGAAATCGACACCACGAACCCCTGCGTCACCGCCGATACCTGGGTGATGACGGGCGCGGGTCCCCGACAGGTCGCAGAACTCGTCGGAGAGGCGTTCGACGCGGCGGTGAACGGCACGCTCCTGCGGACGAGCCCGGCAGGCTTCTTCTCGACGGGCACGAAGAAGGTCGTGAGGCTGACCACGAAAGAGGGGCACTGTGTCAGGCTCACCAGGGACCACCCGGTCTGCCGGGTGAAGTCCGTCACTCGCAACCTCACGGATATCGAATGGACCCGCGCGGGCGACCTCTCTCCCGGCGACCGGGTCCTTCTCCACGACCACCGCGCCCTTCCGACGTGGAGTGGACCGCTCACCCAGGAAGAGGGATACCTCCTGGGCCTGCTCGTCGGCGACGGCACGCTGAAGGCGGATGTCGCCGTTCTCTCGGTCTGGGACGGCGACCGGGGAGCGGCATCGGTGAGGGGGCACGCGGGGACATGCGCGTGTACACTCGCCCACCGCTCCGATTTTTCCGGTTGGTGTGCCGTGAAGGGGAGGGGAGAATCCCGTCTGAAACTCGCCGCCATCCGCGATCTCGCCGTTTCGTATGGCATGGCCCCCGGAACGAAGACCGTCACGCCCGCCCTCGAGCGTGCGTCGTCCGCCGGGTACTGCGGGTTTCTCTCGGGGCTCTTCGACTCCGACGGCTCGGTGCAGGGCTCGACGAGGAAGGGGATCAGTGTCTGGCTAGCGCAGAGTTCGCTCCCACTTCTCCACGCGGTTCAACGGATGCTCCTCCGCCTCGGGATTGCATCCCGGATCTATTGTCGCCGGGAAGCCGGGTTCTCTGTGCTGCCCGACGGAAACGGGGGGTCGAGGCCGTACCCGACCCGTACCCAGTACGAGCTGATAATCGCAGGCGAAAACCTCGCTCGCTTCCGGGACCGGGTAGGGTTCGTTCACGCACGGAAGCGCGAAGCCCTTGAACAGGCGCTCTCGTCCTACGCGCGCTCCCTGAACCGGGAACGTTTCATGGCGACGGTGTCGGCGATCCGGGACGACGGGGAGGAGGAGGTCTTCGACGTGCAGGTGCCGGGTGTCAACGCCTTCGACGCGAACGGCTTCGTGGCCCATAACTGTGGTGAGCAGCCACTCCTCCCGTTCGAGAGCTGCGTCCTCGGGAGCATCAACCTCGCCGCCTGTATGCGTGGTGGTGTGCTTGATGAACGGGTACTTGAGGAGACTGCCCGCATGGGTACGCGCTTCCTTGATCTGGTTATCGACAAGAACACCTTCCCGATCCCGCAGATTGCACAAGCAACAAAGCGGACACGGAAGATCGGTCTTGGCCTGATGGGGGTCCATGATGCCCTGCTCATCGCCGGGCTGGCCTATGACACATCAGAGGGAAGAGCATGGTGCGAGCGGGCTATGCAGCTCGTCACCCGTGCCGCTGTTGACGAGTCGCGGCAGCTCGCCGCAAAACGCGGGCCCTTCCCCTCATGGGAGGGCAGCACCTGGAAGGAGTTCCCGGTCAGGAACGCAGCCATGACAACCATCGCCCCGACCGGCACCATCTCGCTTCTTGCGGGGTGTTCGAGCGGGATCGAACCAATCTTCTCGTTTGCGTATACGCGGAAGAATACGGTTGGCAAGTCATTCGTCATTGTGAACCCGGTCTTCCGCGAGCGCCTCCAGAAAACGCTCTCCAAAGAGGGAATAAGCAGGGAGGGGCTTGAAAAGATAACAGAGGAGGTCATCGCCCATGTCCACGAGAAAGGAACGGTACAGGATCTTGACTGGCTCCCGGCAGACTTCCGGGCCCTGTGCAGGACCGCCCTTGACATCAACTGGAAAGACCATATCCTGATGCAGGCAGCGTTCCAGAAGCATGTCCATGCCTCCATCAGCAAGACCATCAACATGCCGGCATCGGCAACGCGGGAGGATTGTGCCGAGGCGCTCCTCATGGCCTGGACCCTGAAACTCAAGGGCATCACCATCTACCGGACCGGCAGCCGTGAGGATGTTGTCCTTGCCCTGAAAGAGAAAACCACACCACCGGCCGTCCCGGGACCCCTTCCCGCAGGACGGAATGTACCGGAGAAGATCCCGGCGCTCTCGATTGACCGGCCAAAGGAGCTCATTGGACGGACGTATCTTTGCCAGTCCGGCTGCTGCCGTCTGTATGTCACGGTCAACCTCATGGATGGAAAACCCATGGAAGTTTTTATCCGGACTGTCGGGAGCGGGGGCTGCGAGGCGAACAGCAGCGCTCTTGGCCGGGCCATCAGCACCGGCCTCCAGAACGG
>DAEF01000082.1:0-1117 GCA_002495225.1 Methanoregulaceae archaeon UBA288
GTGACGCCGGGCCACCCGGGCTAGTTCCCGATATGTATTCCCTCCTTCAAGGGATAAATACCTCTCCACCGGCACAATCCTGCCATCGCCGGGCGATCCGGGCGAGCCGTGCCGGCTCCTTGCCGAACGGGTCGACGACGGCGAGCCGGGCGGCCTCTTCCGGCAGGATGGGGGGAAGCCGCCAGAGGCTCCCGTGGTAGACGCGGACCTCCTGCGCGCCCCGGGCGGTGGCGACCGGAGTCGGGTCGTCGCGGACTCCGGCCGAGCAGAGGTCCGCGTACGACGCGAGGACCTCGACTTCGTCGACGAGCAGGGCCTCGCGGTTGACGGCGAGGTTCAGGCCGGCGAACCAGGCGGACGGGCCCCAGGCGTCGTTCAGCACGACCGACGGGACGAGCCGCAGGGCCGCGACGAGCCCGAGCGTCCCCACCCCGGCGCAGGCGTCGACGAAGAGGCCGGGCAGTGCCCGGCGTATCGCGCGGTCGGTCGCGTTCACCTTCGGGTCGACCGGGCGAGGTGCCTCGATGTGGCAGGTCGAGGCCTGCTTGTACAGGACGAGCGCGCCGGGCGGCGTGAACCGGACCTCGGCGTAGACGTCGCACCCGGCGAGGAGGGTGTGGGTCTCGCCCCGGACGCCGGGGACGATGCCGCGGTCGAGGACGACACCGCGGACCTCGGGGATCTCCCCCACGATCCGCCTCGCGGTTGACGGCGTCGCCCGGCGCGTGAGCAGCACGAGTGACTTCGGCGGCAAAAACGGGGGGCGCCGTATCGGAAAGAGGGGGTGGAGGAGGGGCGTGCCGACCGCGGCGAGCGGTGTCGTCGGGTCGAGGCCCCCCTCCGCGACGAGCACGGCGTGGACGGCAGCCATCACGTAATCGAGGGGGCGCCGTCCGCAGGCGCACGGCCCGCACGCCTCGCTTGGGGGAACGCGGGGGTCGAGCCGGCCCGTCGGGCAGACTGGGCACGGGGCGAAGCGGGCATCGAGGCCGTCGAGGATTTCTCCGGCGTCGCGCAGTTCCTCTCCGCAGACCGGGCACTGCATCGAGAGAGGTGTTCGTGCCGGGAGGGAAAAAGGCGTGCGTCCCGGGAGATGGGCCCGATGCGATTCGAACGC
>DAEF01000082.1:1235-3102 GCA_002495225.1 Methanoregulaceae archaeon UBA288
TCTACCAACTGAGTTATGGCGGCTCCGGTGTCTGATAATGTTGCCCCGAACGGCTATTAAAGATAGCGGACGCGCCCCCCTGCCGGGGGTTCAGTCCCGGCGGATCGACTGGAGGAGCGCGATCAGCCCGTTGATCTCGGCGTCGAGCCCCTCGAGGAGCCGGGCCGTCCGCTCGGTGGCCATCGCGCCCGCGGGCGATGCCTCGATGTAGCCCTGCGCCTCCAGGACGTGGAGCGAGTACCGGACCCGGTGCACGGGCTCGTCGAGGAGATCGGAGAGCTTCAGGATCCCGATTGGCTGGTGCTGCCCGACGGCGCGGGCGACCTCGAGGTGGCGGGCGAGGAGTTCGATCTCGTTCCGCATCTTGCCGAGCAGGTCGGCGTCGGGGCTCAGGGCTGGGCCATCAACCATGCCTTCTCCTTCCTGTATATCTTCATGAAGACGACTGCGAGCACGGACGCGGCGACCACGAACAGCCCGAAGAGCGGGAGTGCGTAGCCCCGTCCCACGATGAGGGCGATCACCGCGAGAGCGTAGAAGAGGATGACCACGTTCAGGAGCACGGTCAGCTTGTAGAACTTCCACTTGAAGCGCTCCCTGGTCGCATCGTCCATGATCGGAGTTCGCCGGCATGCTAGATGAAGGTGATCGAGATCAGGCCGCTACAGCGGCCCGGCGCCGACGGCCGGACGGATCCTGTATATCGGTCGGCCCCATCCTGCGCTGGAGACGAACGGGTTGGCACGGTTCGGGGGTGCGTCTGCCATGGAGCACGCTTTCACGACCGGTGTGCCCGAGGTGACAGCGATCCCGGTCACAGACTCGCTCGAAGGGTGCACCGGCGTCGTGCCCGGGGCGCCCCTCATCCCGGGCGGGGGTTGAGCTGGTCGTGACCCGGTTTCTGAAGGCTGCGGACGGCGACTTCTGCGACGAATTCGCGATCGCCGGGTGGACCTGGATCCCCCCTTCCTGCTCGGCGGGACGCTGTCGCCCGGTGACACTCCGACAATCCATGCCGTGTCCGTCTGACCAGTCCCTGTGGTCACCCCTCTGCGTCGCAGATAGGTATACCCGCTCTGCCCGGGGGTGGGTCGATTGACCACACTCTCCGTGCAGCAGGGCCCGGCCCGGCCTGCTCATCTTCGATCTGCCGACGTCGATTGAGACGAATCACCCCAACCGGGTCGATCTCTGTTGGGTTGGGGGGGTCAGACAACGGATCCTGGTTGTGGATACGCCCGACAATGATGACCGCTCGGAACGCGGTGGGTTGATTGCAATCCTCTTTCTTCAGCGATCCTGGGGGTGCTGGTTCTATCGCAACTCTTTTCTTTCCCTGTGTCCGATTCAGATCCATGCCCGCCCCGAACTGAGGGATCCCAACTGGTGGGGGGATCAGGTGTGCAGATCCCCCCGCCTCGTGGGACAGGGCGTGGGCCGCTTCCGACTCTTCTGATACCGGTTTTAGCAACGGGGACGAATACGTTAATCCAAAGTAGCTGACACGGATACCTACTTGTGCTCTAATCGACTGTAACTTTATCACCTCTTAGGGCCTATGATCAGTCATGGCAGGCCCCGTCTCGCACTACCTAGCACTGTTCCCCGTCCGCACCACCAGGACGGCATACCACACGGCTATGGGGCGGTATTTCGCGTTCCTCGAGGGAGGTTTCTCCCGGTCGCACCCGCGCAGCTCGCACGGCCCCGACGCCCTGGCCGAGATGGACGCGGCGGCCGTGGCGTACCTGGCAGAGGTGCGATCGGGCGCACGGTCGGCGGCGGACGATCTCGTTGAATTTCTCGCAGTGCTGCAGGCCGAATACTCGCCCTCGTCTCTCGTCGTGAACCGATCGGCCGTGGTGGG
>DAEF01000003.1 GCA_002495225.1 Methanoregulaceae archaeon UBA288
TGCTACATCACCCCGGCCGAGCACCTGGCCCTGCCGACCCCCGAGGAGGTCTACGAGGGAGTCATCTCGAGCCGGATCGCCGCCCACGTCGGGGACATGGTCAAGCTCGGCAAGCGTGACGACGACCTCGAGATGGGCCATGCACGGCGAGATCTCGACTGGGAGCGTCAGTATGCCGTCGCGCTCAACCCGGAGCGGGCCCGGGCGATCCGCAACTCGCGGAGCCCGGCCGACTCGGACGCCTGCACCATGTGCGGCGACTACTGCGCCCTCAAGATCGTCTCGAAGCACTTCGCCTTCTAATCTCCCTTTTTTCGACCGCGACGTTATCTGCCCTCAGGGATCGTGCTGGTTCCACGCGCGTGGACCCCCCGCAAGGATGCATGGATCCACCTCGAGGACCCGGTCAGGAGACCCGGACCTCACTCGGGGACGGGGCCGTTATCCGGCAGCCAGGGTCGGCGACGCCCCGGAACCGAACTGGCTTCGACGGTCCATGAGCCCGGACGACCTCGTCCTGCTCAACGTCCTCTGGTCCCGGACGGCGTGCAGGCGTCCCGAGCCGTTGGACAGAGTCCCGCCCGGCATCGTGCTCCAACCGGACCGGCCAGTCACGACCTGGTTTCGCGACCCCGACCTGATCGACGTTGCCCTCGGGAACGGCGAGGACGGGGGGCCGCAGACCTCCCGGGATCGGACTCGCGGTCATCGCCGCGAACGAGGAGGTCTTCCGGCGCGACCTCCGCGAGATCCACGACCACTCGACCTTCGAGGAGAAGGAGCTCTGGGCCTCTCTCACGGGGAGGGCGCCCCGGAAACCTGATAGACAAGGGTCCGCAGCCCCGCGTACTCCGACCCGGCTCGTCGATCGAACGGGCGGGTGCAGGAGGCGGTCCGCGGCGACGGGCTCTTCGAGGGCGACCGGGACCGAGGGCCGCATCGAAGAGGTCCGCGAACGGAACGACGAGAATGCCGAGCTCTCGGAGGTCTTCTCCCGGGTCCACGGCGAACTGATGGAGGGTTTCTCGTCCCTCGTCTCGATGAACCGCAATACCCCCGTCCGGACCCTGACCGAGATCAGGATCGCGCTCGCCGTCCGGCCATCATCGTGGGCTCCGGGCTCGAACGTCCCAACGCCGTTCGCGGGGAGCAGGATCGGGGTCGATGTGCTCACCGTGCCCGTTGGGGCGCTTACCCGGGTCACTTACCTGGCGATCCGGTGAGCCGAATGGATCGGTCCTCGCCCCGGGCGGCGAAGCTGATATATGGGTGTCCGTCCTCACACTCAGACGACCGATGAGTTTCGTCGTAACCACAAGTACCAGCGAGGGGCACAATGACGGACTTCGCACCTGAATCGCTCTCTGAACCGCGAACGCGCGTGACCCTGACGAGCGGGGACCTCGTCCTTCTCGACCCGCAGAACCCCGACGACGACCCCGTTGTCCCGCTCGTCGTGGTCAGCAGCCAGCCTGTCGCGCTCCCTCACGGCGTCATCTACGTGCTCCGCGACGATCTGCCGCTTGTCGAGGAACTGCAACCGATCTTCCGCGCCCCCGGGAGCGACTTCAACGCCTGGTACGAACAGGAGCGGGAACTCTACGAGGCGCACGGACTCGTCTACGGCGAGAACGACGAGCTCGACCTGTTGACCCGCCTGCTCACGGAACGGGGGGTCTGGCACAGGCGTGCCCCGCGCTGCCTCTTCCTGGTCTGAGCCCACGACGCCACGAAATATAAGCGCGGCGCGCCCCCACCTCTCTGGCATGGCATACGTGGAGAGGCAGGTCTACTACTTCGAGCAGCCAGGGCCCTCGAACACGGCCGATGCGGCCCGGTTCGCGGTGGAACGGGCGCAGTCCCTCGGCGTCGGCACGGTCGTGGTCGCGTCCTCGAGCGGTCGGACGGCCCTCCAGTTCCTGGAGGTCATGATGGACGCCGGCCTCGAGCTCGTCGTCGTGACGCACGCGGTCGGGTTCCGTGCGCCCGGCGAGTGGGAGTTCGATCCGGCGGCGGCCAGGACATTGCGAGAGGCCGGTGCGACGATCGTGACCGGAACGCACGTCCTATCAGGGCTCGAGCGGGCCTTCTCGGCATCGGCGAAGGTCGGTGGGGGCTCGCGCTCCGAGGCCGTGGCCGAGGCCCTTCGCCGCGTGGTCGCGGTCGGGTTGAAGGTCGCGGTCGAGTGCGTGATGATCGCGGCCGACCAGGGCGCGGTGCCGATCGACCGCGAGGTCGTGGCGTGCGGCGGGACGGGCTCGGGCGCGGACACGGTCGTCGTGGTTCGGCCGGCGCACACGAACCGGTTCTTCGACTGCCAGGTCCGCGAGCTCGTGGCGATGCCGAGGAACCGGTAGTGCTCGTCGAGGCTCTCCGCGACAGCGTGCGGTACCCGGCGATCTGGATCGCGGGGCTGGGGTACGCGGTTCTCGACGTGGGCCAGTTCATGCTGAGCCTCCAGGGCGAGACCTTCTTCTCGACCCGGTTGCTCGTGCTCGAGTACCTGGCCCTGCCGTTCCTGCTGGCGGG
>DAEF01000034.1 GCA_002495225.1 Methanoregulaceae archaeon UBA288
GACCGGGCGGCGGATCGGCGTGATCGTGACCGATACCTGCGGCCGGGCCTTCCGCCGGGGCCAGACCGGGCACGCGATCGGCTGTGCCGGCATGACCGCGATCCGCGACTTCCGCGGCGACGCGGACCTCTTCGGCCACGAGCTCAAGATCACGGAGGAGGCCGTCGTGGACGAGTGCGCCGGCTTCGCGAACCTGGTCATGGGCGAGAGCGACAACGGCGAGCCGGCCGTGGTGATCCGGGGGCTGCCGCCCTGGCAGGGGCACGACGACCTCTACTGGCACGGGGGCGAGGACCTGGTCCGTTCCGCCCTCCGCGCGCAGAACCCGGTGGCGCCCCTGCGGTAGCGGGGGACCCTAGGGGCACCGCTCCGCCTGTTCGCGGAGGCTCGGTTCGCCGATCGCCTCGAGCTCCTCGAGCCGGGCGAGCGTCTCGACCGCGAGGTAGGTGTACTCGAGCGTGGGCGAGCCGCCGAAGCGCGAGCGGACGAACCCGCCGCTGTGGTGGCTCAGGCCGAGAACGAACGCCCGGATCCGGTCGGGAGCGCGGGGGCGCTGCCGGAGAAGCAGGCTCGCCCGGACCATGGCCGCGGCCGGCTCGAGGTAGATCAGGCCCTCGCGCGGTTCCTCGGCGCCGGCGACGAAGGCCGACGCCCCTGCTCGGCCGGCCGGACGAGCAGGGTCAGCAGCGCCACCGCGTCCGCGGTCTCGGCCAGGGTCGATAGGCCCGCGCCGAACCCGCCGTCGGGATGCCGGAGCGAGCGCACGCGGCGGAGGACCGCGTCGCTCATCGCCGGGTCGAGCGGCGTGCCGGTCCGCCGGCAGGCCTCGACCGCGGCCAGCACCCCCTCCAGGGCCGAGAGCTGCTCGGGCGGGCGCTCGTAGTCCCGTAGGAGGTCGAACCGGGACCGGAGGTAGTCGCCGGGGTCGTGGAGCGGAGTCTCGCCGAGCAGGGGAAGGCCGGTCAGGACGTGGCCGGCCACGAAGACGTTCGGGAACGACCCGTCGGGCCGCTGCATGGACCGCAGGAACGCAGCGGTCGCGGGGTCGGCCGGGACGGCGTCGAGCCGGGCCCTGATCGAGAGTGCGTACCGCGTATCGCCCGCATTCGGTTCGTTGAGCCGGTAGAAACAGTACCCGCCGTCCTCGCAACGGCGGTCGTCGACATAGCGGAGGACCGCCGGGTGTCCGGGGAAGAGTGGCATCGTCCGTCACCTCGATAGAAGTCATCAGCCTGACGGCGGTTCCCGGGCGGACCTCATCGCCTCTGCACACGGGTGGTCCGTGCCCGGAGAAAGGGTTTCCGTCCGCTGCCGGCTCGCGGGGATCCGTCAGGCCTAATACCTGACGGGTGCGACCACTACATTCCATCCCGGCGATGAGGTCCGCCGCAACCGCCCGTTCCGGGCTGATGACCTCTGCCAGCACCGGTCCCTTTCCGCCGCGGCGTTTTCGCCGGCGGTCTCGAGCGGACCGGCACGGGAGAGGTCCGGCATGGGAGACGACAAAACGAGTGAGAGGGGGGAGCTGAATGAACCCCAGGCACGCTGGCTCCGCGTCACGTTTGAGCAGGTCGACCGGTTGCTCTCTGAGATCGAGATCATTCTGGCCGAGCCGGCCACAAGGGCAGCCTTTTCGCGGTATATCGCGGACGTGACACCAGCGCAGCGCAGGACGATCGAGGAGTACAGCGCCCTGATTCGGGAGCGGCTGGTCACGTCCCTGGCCCGGCTGGGCATCCCGGTCGAGGAGCCCTCGATCCCGGCGTCGCGGGCGATACAGGTCGCCCTGATCTCGATCGATGACACGGCCGAGGAGCTGAAACCGCGGCGCATGCGGCGGTGGGGGGCGATCTCCGAGGCCGCTCTGACGGACCTGGGCGACGGAGCGAGCGATCTGCAGGCCCTCGTCCGCGACCTCCGCTGCGTCCTCGCCGACGGTGTGACGGCCTCGCCGGAGGACGATGGCGCGGCCTGAGACCCGGATCCGGTTCCTGCGCGAACTGATCGCGGGGGAGCCGGTGAAGGCCCGGGAACTCGCGGCGCGCCAGGGGCGCGGGGCCGACTATGTTGAGAGGGTGCTCGAGAACTTCGTCGCCCAAGGCTACGCCTCGCGCCGCCGGCCCGGTCCTGTCTACGAACTGATCCGGACCCCGGCCGTCTCAGAGCGACTCTATTCCCAGGCGCAGTATCGTGACCTGCGCCTGGACCTGCGGCGGCAACCCTGGGTGATCGAGGCGACGATGGCGCCGTACGCGTCCCTGCCGGCGGACCTCGCCCCGATCGTGGTGGAAATGCTCCGGTGCTCGCACTCGTTCTTCGAGATCCTCCGGCGCTACCGATCCCTGCCCGAGCTCGAGGAGTTCTATGCCCCGTACCTCGCGGCGCTCCGGCTCTTCGCGCCCGACGACGAGGTCCTCTGTCTGTATCACCTCGTCCACCAGCTCTACGCGGAGTCGGTCATCCGCGACATCGGCCGAGGGGGCCTGCCGAAAGGATTCCTCGAGCCGCTGAGCACGGTGCGTGACGTAATCCAGGAGCGGTTCCAGGTCGTGCATGCCCACCGGCGGGAGCGGGAGACGGTCGCGGTCGTCAGGGCTCTCGCATCGCGCATGAAAAAGGCGGACGCATCGCCCCTTCTCGAACGCTGCGATGCCGTCGAGATCGCCATCGCGAACGGGGGCGACATCCGGGCGGCCCATGCCGCCCTGCTCGATCAGCTCCACCGGTCCTGACCGATGCGGACGATGAGCAGGGCCGTCCCGGCGGCGGCCACGACGGCGGCGAGCGCGAACCCCGTGGCATAGCCGGCCAGGGCGAAGACGAACCCGATCGCGATGCTCGAGACCAGGTCGCCGACCCCGTTCACGGTCGCGAGCGCCCCGAACGCGATCCCGCGGCGCCCCTCGGGGGCGAGCCCGCCGGCGACGGCCCCCTCGAGCGTGTCTTCGGCCGCGATGAAGACCCCGGCGAGGCCGAAGAGGAGGGCGAAGGCCGGAACCGACGGCGGCGCGACGGCGAACCCGACGAACGTGAGGACGGCGAGCAGGTACCCTCCGACGAGCAGCCGCGCCCGCCCGACCCGGTCGCCGAGGCTGCCGAGCGGGTAGCTCGCGAGGGCGTAGGTCGCGTTCCGGACCAGGTAGAGCCCCGCGCCGGCCGCGGCGGCCGGGACAAGGCCGAGTACAGGGGTCAGGGCCACGGTCGCGTACGCGATCAGGAGCGTGTGCGAGAAGTCCGCGAGGCCGAAGACGAAGACCGCCGAGAGGAAGGCGCGGAACCGCGCCGGGAGCCCGGCGAGCGAGGCGACGAGCGAGACCCGCTCGGTCTGCGGGAGCGGGCGTTCGACCCGGACCAGCAAACCGAAGGCGGCGACCGCGAGGAGGCCGGGGATCAGGGCGAGCCAGAAGATCTCCCGGAGGCCGAGGGTCGCCACGAGCGCGAGGGCCAGGGCCGGGCCGGCGAGCGCGCCGAGGGTGTCGCCGGCGCGGTGGAAGCCGAAGGCCTTGCCGAGGTCCCTACCCTCCACCGAGGCCGCCAGGATCGCGTCCCGCGGCGGGCCGCGGATCCCGCGCCCCATCCAGCCGACGGCCCGGCCGACGAGCACGACGGGCCAGGACGCGGCCACGGCCACGACGGCAGGAAAAAGGCCGGTGACGACGTAGCCGGCGAGGGCGATCCCCTTGCCGTGCCCGGTGCGGTCAGCGTAGTGGCCGGAGAGGAGCTTGACGAAGCTCGACGCGCCGTCGCTGATTCCCTCGATCAGGCCGAGCGCGTAGACGGGCGCGCCGAGCGCGGTCAGAAAGGCGGGGAGAAGGGCCGTGACCGCCTCGTGCGAGAAGTCGGAGAGGAAGCTCGCGAGGCCCGCGCCGAGCACGGTGCGGTTCAGCCAGGAAGGAACCGCCACCGCGTCACCAGCAGGAGGTGAAACCGGTGACGGAGATGTCGCCGGCCTTGCGGCAGAGTCGGCGGACGTCTCCGATCGCCCGGTCGAGGGCGGCGATCAGCGAGGTCATTGTCACCGGATGAAGGCGGCGCGGCCGGCATACCGGGCCGCGGCCCCCATCTCCTCCTCGATCCGGAGGAGCTGGTTGTACTTCTCGACCCGCTCGCCGCGGGCCGGGGCGCCGGTCTTGAGCTTGCCCGTGCCCATCGCGACCGTGAAGTCGGCGATGAAACTGTCTGCCGTCTCCCCCGAGCGGTGCGAGACCATCGCGCCCCACCCGTTCTCGCGGGCGAGCCCGACGGCCGCGACAGTCTCGGTCACGGTCCCGATCTGGTTCGGCTTGATCAATACCGAGTTCGCGGCCCCGGTCTCGATGCCGCGGCGGATCCGGTCGACGTTCGTGACGAAGAGGTCGTCCCCGATCAGTTCGATCCGGTCGCCGAGGGTCGCGGCGAGCTGGCGCCACCCGGCCCAGTCGTCCTCCCCGAGCCCGTCCTCGATCGAGACGATCGGGTAGGCCCCGACAAGGTCCCCGTACCGGTGGACGAGCCCGGACGAATCGAGCCGGACATCCTCGGTCCGGAGGCGATAGACGCCGTCCTCGAAGAAGCCGGACGAGGCCGGGTCGAGGGCGATCCCGATCTCCCGGCCGGGCGCGTATCCCGCCTCCTCGATCGCCGCGACGATCAGGTCGAGCGGCTCGCGGTTCGAGCTGACGGCCGGCGCGAACCCCCCTTCGTCGCCGACGCCGACGGAGTGGCCCTTCGCCTTGAGGACGGACTTGAGCACGTGGTAGACCTCGGCGCCCCAGCGGAGGGCCTCGGCGAAGGACGGGGCGCCGTACGGCGCGATCATGTACTCCTGGAAATCGGCGCCCTGCCAGTTCGCGTGGACACCGCCGTTCATGATGTTCATGCACGGGACCGGGAGCACGGAAACGGCGGCGTCCGCGGCGAGGTACTGCCAGAGCGGCTGCTCCCGGGCGTTCGCGGCGGCGCGGGCGGCGGCGATCGAGACCGCCAGGATCGCGTTCGCCCCGCAGCGCGCCTTGTTCGGCGTGCCGTCGGTCACACAGAGGGCCTGGTCGACGGCGAGCTGGTCGGCCGCGTCGAGCCCGACGACGGCTGCTGCGAGGGCCGTGTTGGCGGCCCGGACGGCGTTTCGCACGCCCTTGCCGCCGTAGCGGGCCGTATCGCCGTCGCGGCGCTCGACGGCCTCGTGGATGCCGGTGGAGGCGCCCGAGGGCGTGGCCGCGCGGGCCGTGATCCCGGATTCGAGGGTGAGGTCGACTTCGACGGTCGGGTTGCCGCGCGAGTCGAGGATCTCGCGGGCCCGGATGGACTGGATCGTGGTCTTCATGGAATGTCTCCGATAGAGATGGCCGGAGTCGGCGGTTCCGCGTCGGCTAGAGAACGAACGGGCGCGCACGGTCGGGCCGGGCCGGAGAGGTGCGGGCGGGGCTCACGGCGACGGCACGGGCGGGAAGACCCCGCGATGCGGAGAGGAGTGCTGAACATCGACCGAGGGGTAGAAGTCATCAGCCGGATCCCGGCGTTTTCTCGGCGGACTTCATCGCCTGTTTCGGGTGATGGTTCGGACGGCGCCGTGCGGTGCCATCGGGGTACTGTACCGAGGATGATCTATATCAAAGCGTCAGGAAGCGGAGCTGTCGGGCGACCTGGTCGATGGAAACACCGATTTTTCGATGCAAAGCCGTTCGCAGCAGGCATGTTGAAATCCGAAGGGGGCGGAGGACGGTCGCAGAGTGGGCCTGTCGGCCGAAGCTCGGGCGACGCCGGAGCGGTTGCGGATCCGTAAAAAGACGCGAACGGGTCGCTTTTTGCGCCCTCCTTGCGTCCGCTCCGGCCGTTGGCGGATATCTGCAAAAACGGGGGGCCGAAACCGCCATAAACTGCGGGCGGGTTTATGGTTCCCGGCGCGGTTCACGTCGAACTTTTGCCATGACCGCCCCGATCTCCTAGAGATCGTCCTTCTTCTTCGGTCTGTTCGGGAACGAACGCCGCTTGCGCTTGCCCATCGAGAGGATGTCGACGCCGTAGAGCCCCTCCTTGCCCAGGCCGATCACCATCTCGTCCGACTTCGAGAGCCGCTCGATGTTGATCTCGTAGGACCCGGGCCCCGTGATCCGGATCGTCTCGATCGACTCGTGGAGGGGCCGCGCCGGCTCCTCCTCGGCCTCGGGGATCTCGTGCACGTCCTCGGGCGGTGCCTCCTCCACCAGCGCCTCGAGGGGCGTCTCCTCGAGCACGTCGCGATGCCGCTCCTCGGCCCGGACGTAGAGGAAGCGCTTGCCCCCGCAGCTCGGGCAACCGTGGAGGACGTCCTGCGAGCCGTCCTCGAACTCGCGTCCGCAGGTCGTGCACTTGTGGGGCATGGTCCGTTACCGCGATGAGACCCAGGCGCTGATAAGATCTCGCTCCTTGCGGAGCATCTTGAGCTGGTTCGCCGGCCCGATCACGGTCAGGCGCGAGGTCGGCTGGCGCCCCCCGAAGAGGCGCGCGAAAAAGCCGCCGCCCGATGAGCGGGCCGGGTAGGTCTCCATCTCGATCCCCGAGAAGCCGTCGGGGTTGATCTCCATCATGGTCATCTCGATCAGCTTGCTCGACTCCTCGGGCGAGAGCCCCTTCTCGAGGACCACGATGTTGCCGGCCATCACCTCGTCGAGGATCAGCCGGATCTTCTCCATCGAGGTGAGCCGCTCGAGCCGCTCCTCGGAGATGAGGTCCAGTTGTACTCCCTGAATCATGGCCCGGTCACCCGAAGAACTCGATCATCTTCTCGTAGAGCTCGTCCACGTTCGTCCCCTCCAGGCCCGAGATCGAGATGACGGGGTGCTGCGGGAACGCGGACTTGATCCGGCCCGGTGCGGCGTCGGGCAGGTCGATCTTGTTCGCGACGATCACCACGGGCAGGTTCCGCGACTCGATGATCCCCACCATCATGATGTTGACCTGCGCGAACGGGTCGAGGGTCGCGTCGAGCATGTAGATGACGCCGTCGATATCCTCGCGGAGCCAGTGCAT
>DAEF01000169.1 GCA_002495225.1 Methanoregulaceae archaeon UBA288
CCGTGGTCGCCGAGGGGGTCGCCGTCTTTGTCGGCGTCGGCGACTTTGCCGGGGTGACGGCCGACGTCGTCGGTTTGACCGTCGCCGCCGTGGTGACCACGGTCGTCGGCGCCGGCTGGGTCGAGAGGATCCGGAGCTCGCTCACGGACTGGATCGAGAGCCCGGTCGTGGTCGGGTAGATGCCGTTGAAGAAGTGCCACTCGCTCGACGGCATCGATGCCTGCATGTCGGCGTTCCCGAAGACGTGCAGGCCCCAGGGGTTGGTCGAGGTGTCCGCGAAGAAGACGAGCCGCATGCCCGTCGAGTACGACGGGACGTAGCCCTCGCCGGCCCTGAACCAGGTCAAGACCATCTGCCCCTGCCGCGACGACGGCGTGTACACGCTCCCGTACGAGAACCGCTTCGAGAAGCCGTCGCCGGCGCGCACGAGGAGCGCGTCCCCGGACGACATCCCGCCCGCGAGCCCGCAGAGGTCGCGGAGCGCGGTCCCCTTCACCGCGCCCATGTCCTTGTCCTGGACGTTCTTCGACTCCGTCGGGTCCCAGAGGTCCGCGTCGTCGAAAGTCGGCCCCTGGTGGTAGTAGTGGGTCGAGCCGTCGCCCTTCACGGGCAGGTTCGCCTCGAGCCAGCGGTAGTCGACCGTCCGCTCGGCGATCACGGTCTTTCCGTCGGACGCGAGTTTCACCACGCGGACGTCGGTCGTGGCCGCCGAGGCAGCGCCGGTTAGCAGGGCGAGGCAGAAGAGAAGGCCGCAGACGCGGAAAAAGAGAGGGGAGCGGGGGAGGGGGGCGTTGGGCTCCATCGCCTCCCCGCTACCGGACCGTGACGTAGTTCGCCCGCTCCACGGTCTCGGTCGTGCCGTCCGTGTAGGTGATCTTCACGAGCGGCGTGTACGAGCCCGCTCTCGGGTAGAAGAACGCCGGGTTGGTGTTCCTGGAGTTCCACGTGCCGTAGTGGTTGTCCCTGTCGAAGGTCCACCAGACCGACCGGACGGTCTTGCCGGGAGCCGGGGCCAGGGTGAACCGGATCAGGGCCGACTTCGCGACCGGGTTCGGAGCGGCCGTGAACGACGCGCTGCCCGAGGGGAGCGGTGTCGTCGTGGTCGTCACGGTGGGCTGGCTTCCCGAGCCCAGCGCGAACTCGATGTAGTTGAGGTTCAGCCGCTGCACCGGGAAGACGAGTTTGACCTGGTGCGTCCCGGCCGTGAGGGCCACCGGGAGCGTGAAAGACCTGAAGGTCCCGAACGAGCCGGTGGAGCCGACCTGGGCCGTGCCGACCTTCGCGCCGTCGAGATAGACCTCGATGGGCTTGGTCGCCGAATCGGGGTTCGCGGCGCGGAACGTGGCCGTGTACTGGCCGTCCTTCGTCACCTGGACCGTGTAGACGAGCCACTCGCCCGCGCGGATCCAGCCGATGTTGTAGGACGCCTCGCTCGCCGTGTACTCGATGTCGACCGGCTCGGAGGTGCGGTACGCGCGGCCCTCGTTCGCCGTCGTGGTGTCGTAGTACGCCGCGTCGGCGCCGCTCCGGTCGAAGTTCTCGGCCTGGACGCGGCCGGGAACGGTGTTGCCGGGGCCGAACGGCACTGTCTGGAGCAGGGACGCGCCCGTCGTGACGGTCGGCTCCGGGGCAGGGCCGGCCGAGAGGCTGAGCCAGTCGAGGTTGAGCCGCTCGACACCCTCGAACGCGAGGGTCACGACGTGCCGCCCGGGGGTGAGGGTGAGCGGTGTCGACGCGGCAAAGTCCCTGAACGTGGTATAGGCGCCGGTCCTGGCGACGGAGACCTGGCCGGCTCTGGCGCCGTCGAGGTAGACCGTCACGGCCTTGGCGGCCATGTCGGGGTTCGCCGCCCGGAGGGTCAGGGTGAAGGTGCCGGCGATGGTCGTGTCGACCGAGTACTTCAGGTACTCGCCGGCGCGGATGTACGCGACGTTCGTCACGCCCGCCTCGGTCTCGATGTCGACTCCCTCGCCGGGGCGCATGTTGTTGTTGCCCAGGTTGCGGGGCTCGACGTCGTGGTACGCGATTCCCTCGCCGCCCGTGTCGAAGTGCTCCGCTTCGATCCGGGTCGACGGCACGTGCGGCCCGGAGAACGGCCCGTCCGTCTCCGGTGTCGCGTTCGGGGTGACCGTGGGCGTCGGCGTGACGTCGCCGCCCGCGAAGATCAGGTCGACCGGGATCGTCTCGCCCTTCGCCGGGTACTGCGTGATGGTGAAGACCGCGTCGGCGTAGCCCGAGAGGTTCGCCACGATCGTCTTCATGGGCGTGCCCGTCAGCGCGACGCTGACGTTCAGCGGCCCGGCGGTCGTGTTGCCGACCGCGTACCTCGTCCCCGAGATGTCCTCGAGAGAGATCTCGGCGCCGGACGGCGTCGTGTTGACCAGGAAGAACCCGGTGTCCCCGCCGATGGGCGGCGCCTCGGGGAGGCCCTCGAGCGAGATCTCGGCGACCTTCGCGACCGAGAGGTGCGGCGGGACGGCGGCGCCGACGAGCCGGAGCGGCCACATCGTCTGGGCGAGCGGCGCGCCGTTCAGCGTGTCGGCGACGATGTAGTCGGTCCCGGAGCCGAGCAGGCTCGACGAGTTCAGGGTCTTGTTGTAGCCGTCGGCGGCGGTGATCCTGACCGTGTAGTCCGATGCCGCGAGGACGTCGTTGAAGCCCGCCGCGGTGTCGTCGACCTGGCCGACCAGGTTCCTGAGCGGGATCCCGGACCAGGTGCCGGAGAGGTCCGTGTACTCGACGCGGTCCGTCGCCGCCTCGAAGCCGGCCTTCGAGACCGTCGCGTTCTGCGCGCCCACGAGGGAGAGCGCGAAGTCGGCGTCGCCGGCGACGAAGACCCGGATCCGGACGACGGCCGTTGCCGCATCGAGGCCCGCGCCCTTGACGCCGAAGTAGAAGACGAGCTGGTCGCCGTTCTCCACCGGCTGGACGCTGATCCCCTCGGTGGCGGAGAAGTCGTTCATCGCGGCGCCGTTCAGGGTGTAGGCCCAGGCGGTGTTCTCGGTCTTGTTGAAGTCGAAGGTCGAGACCCCGTCGAGCAGGAGCGTGCCGAGGTCGGCCCACTTCTTGTCGGTCGCCCTGTAGGTGAAGCCGCCCTTCGCCGCCGCCGCCTCGAGGGCGCCGTGCACGGTCAGGTTCTGGACGTCGTGGGTCGCGTTCGAGTTGTAGGCGAACGCGGGGAATATCCCGTTCACCAGGGTGACCGGGCCGTCATAGATCGTCGTCAGCTCGCGGATAGAGACACGGGCGCGTATGACGGCCTCCGCGTTCTCGAACGCCGCTCCCTTGACGCCGTAGTACAACTCGACCAGGTCCCCGTCGTTGAGCCGGAGGACGCTGATCCCCTCGGTCGAGGTGAAGTCGTCCTTCCAGGCGCCGTTGACCCGGTAGGCCCAGACCCGGTTACCGGTCTTGTCGTAGTCGAACCCGCCCGCGTTGTCGAGCAGGAACGTCCCCATCGTCTCCCATTTCTTGTCGGTCGCGTCGTAGGTGAAGTTCCCGGCCTTCGAGGCGAGCTCGAGGGCGCCGTGGGGCGTCAGGTTCTGGACCTGGTGGGTCGCTCCCGAGTTGTACGCGTGCGCCGCGAACGTCCCGTCGGTGAGGGTCAGGTTGCCGTCGAAGAGGAACGTCGCTCCTGTTGAGGGCGTCGTCGTCGGGGAGGGCGTGGGCTCCACCGGCGCGATCGGCAGGTCCGTGACCCGGATCTCGCTGATGTTGCCGACCGACTTCCCGCCGGTGGCGTTCGCGCCGACGAGCTTGAGCGGCCAGTAATACTTGCCGTTGAGCTCGGTCGGAAGGGCCGAGCCGTTCATGGTCGAGGCCACCAGGTAGTCCGGCGACCGCCTGATCTCCTGGCTCGTGAAGGTCCGGCTGTACCCGTCCCCGGCGATGATCGTGACGTTGTACCCGATGTCCGCGAGGGTGGCGTTGTACGCGCCGATCAGCACCTCGTGGCCGAGCTGGTCGTCCACCAGGCCGATCAGCCGCCAGAGCGGCATGCCCATCCAGGTGACGTTGTTCGCGTCAACAAAGGTCGAGGTGTGGCCACCGCAGGACATCCCCTCGTAGAAGTAGTCGCTCGAGACCGTGAAGTCCGAGTACCCGGTCATCTGGAGGTTCCACGGCTCGATCGCAGGGGTCGTCGTCGGGGTCGGTGTCGCGGTGGGCACCGGGGTGTACACCGGCGCGGGGACGCCCTCGACCCGGATCTCGGTGATGTTCGCGACCGACTTGCCGCCCGTCGCGTTCGTCCCGACGAGCCGGAGCGGCCAGTTGTACTTGTCACCGATCTTCTCGGGCAGCGGTGACCCGTTCAGGGTGTTCGCGACGATGTAGTTCGTGCTGAAGGCGACCTCCTGGCTCGTGAAGGCCCGGCTGAACCCGTCCGCCGCGATGACGCGGACCGTGTAGCCCTGCTCGGCGAGAGTCCGGTTGAAGGCGAGGTCCGAGTGCTCGTTCCCGTCATCCACGTACCCGACGAGGCGCCAGAGGGGCATCCCCTCCCACTCGCCGTTCGCGTCCGTGTAGGTCGCGCGGTGTCCTGCCCACGAGAGGCCGGACTCGAAGTACGACTTCGTGATCTCGCGCTGGATCGAACCGTTCAGGAGCAGTTTCCAGTCGGAGGCGGGCGCCGGGAAGATCTCGATCTTGGAGACCCACTTGTTCGAGAGCTGCGCCGCGGACGGGAGGGCGTCCTTGCCGCCGTACCATCCCCAGTACTTCTCGTCGAAGGTCTCCTTCATGTCCTGGTTGCCGAAGACGTGGAGCCCGTAGGGGTTCACGGAGGTGTCGGCACCGAAGAAGAGCCGGATCCCGTCCTGGTAGCTGTACCCCTCGCGGGCCGTCCACCAGGCGAGGACCATCGGTCCCTGGCGGGCCTGGGGGCTGTAGACGTTGTCGTACGCGAAGGTCTTGAAGAAACCGTCGGAGGCGACGACCTTCAGTTCCCCGCCGGGCTGCATCCCGCCGACGAGGTTGCAGAGGTCCGGCAGGTAGGTTCCCTTGATGGTCTCGTTCACCTTGCCGACGTTGTCGTCCTCGGCGGGGTTCCACTTCGCCGGGTCGCTGTAATCCATGATCTGGGTCAGCGGCCCCTGGAAGAGGTACGGTGTAGCTCCGTCCCCGAAGACGGGGAGGTTGCTCTCCATCCAGGCGACGTCGACGGTCGTCTGGTTCGCGACGGTGACACCGTCGCTCGCGTAGCGGATGACCTGCACCTGGGTCGTGTGTGCCGCCGCTGCCGGAGCGGCGAGCAGCAGGACGAGGACCAGGAGCGGCAGGATGGTAGTGGGTCTCATCAATAATCTCCTTGTTTTCGCAGCCGTACGGGGACGGCCTGAACAACGGTAACGTGAGATCGTCCGATGGACGGAGGTAAATAGGTTGTTGTTTTCTTGATGAGTAAATTAAGTTAAATTGATTAAATTGACCCCGGTCAGAGGGCGTTAAAGAGGGCGACCACGTCCGAGAAGTCGATCCGGCCGTTGGCGTTGAAATCGAAGAGTTTCAGGGGCTCGTTCGCGGCGATCCAGGTC
>DAEF01000164.1 GCA_002495225.1 Methanoregulaceae archaeon UBA288
TGGCGTTAATTAAAGAATCACCTAATGGTTTCGTGCCGGCACGGCTTTTCGGAAACGGGGGCGGCCGCCGCCACGTCTGGGAGCCCCCGGCTCACCCCCGGGCCGGACTGCGCGGCGGCGAGCGCCAGAACGAACAGGCTCACCGGGGCGTCGAACGTGCGGGCGTGCCTCATCGGGCCACGTCCGTCAAGCGGCGCCCAACCGCGGGCGGGTGGTCGCGGGCCATATCAGCAATCCGGGCCGGGCTTCGACGGGTGCGCGCCCGGGTTCGACTGCGTTCGCCGTGACGCCGCGCCGCCATGCGCCGGGCGGCGCTCGTGCTCGCGCTCGCGGAGGCTCGTGGCGGACTCGCTCGACCCGCGGCCCGTGTGGAGGGACTGCCGGCCCGAGCTCCCCCGGGTGGTGGTCTCGCGGCCGGCCGTTTCGCCCGCTTGCTGGCTCGAGCTCCCGCGCGTCGTGGTCTCGACCGGGTGCCCGTCCTGCCCGGCCGGTTCACCGGTTCCCGCCCTGGACGGCCCCTTCTCCGTGTCGTGCATCCTGAAGACGCCTCATCGACCTTGAGGGTGCTCCAGGACATAATACTTGTCTCCGCTGGTCCCGGTGGACCTCACCGCCGGGCTGAAAAAAAAGCGCGGCGTGGTCCCGCTAGCACTCGTCCGGGCGGTCCGGTTCGGGGGAGAGGGGTCTGCCCCCCTTCCCGGCGCCGCCCTTCCGCCCGGACGGCAGCTCCCCGCCCCGCCAGTGCTGGCCCGAGGGGCCCTCCTCCCTTCCGCCGACCTCCGGGTTCTCTTCCCGGGGCTCGCCGCGCCAGTGCTGGCCCTGCTGGCCCTTCGGGATCGTCTCCTCCGCGGCCCGCTTCGACGCGCCCGTCGGCGCGCCGACGATCTCGCACGTCTCGTCCGACGGCGTCCCGCACCACTCGGCGTCCTTGCCTTCGGCCGACCTCGCCATCTCTTTCCAGATCTTCGCGTCCTTCTCGGCGTAGACCCCCGACTGGTTCAGGGCACGCGGGTCCTTTCCCCTGCCGAAGTCCCGGCCCGGCTTGATCACGGTGGGGCCTGATCCGCCCTCCTTGTCGAAGACGCCGAACTGCGACTTGTTCTGAGCAACGTGCGTCGAGTCCCCGGGGTCCATGCCGTCCCAGTACCCGGCGTCGGGCTTCTCACCCATCCCCTCGGTCGGCAGCGCGCTCCGCCTGCTGCGCGCCTTCCCCTCCCGCTCGATCCCGGCCTCTTTCGTGTACGCGTACCGCTCATCACCGGCGGCCTTTCCCTTCGCGGACTCTTTTCCGGGTCCGCCCTTCTCCTCTGTCACGGTCTTCACCGGACCTTGAGAGGGGTCAATGTGATATAAAAGTAGCTATCGGCCCGGGATTTCGGCGCCGATCAGGATGTCGTAGACCGCGTGCCACCGCCCCGGCGAGTACGTCCGGACCCGGTGCTCGGCCACGCCGGCGACCGAAAACGGCTCGAGCGCGGGCAGTGCCTCTCCCCCGGCGGACTGGAGGTGGTAGAGGTGGATCGTCCCGCCCGGCCGGCAGAGCGCGAACGCGACCGGCAGGAACGGGAGGGGCGAGAGGGGCAGGTTCATGACCACGCGGTCGAAGGGACGGGCGAAGACCCCTGGCAGGCGGGCCGCGTCCGCCAGGACGGGCAGCACGTTGCGGGCGCGGTTCTGGCGGCAGTTCTCGATCATGGCCGCGACGGCCGCGGGGTTGATGTCCGAGGCCGCCACGAACCCCGCGTGTCGGGCGAGGGCCAGGGCGAACGGGCCGGCGCCGGCGAACATGTCGAGCACGCGCTCGCCCTGTTGGACGAGCCCGGCGAGGCGCTGCCGCTCGGTCGAGAGCCGGGCCGAGAAGTAGACCTCGGCGAGGTCGACCCGGAAGACGAGCCCGTGCTCGCGCACCTCGGTCACGGTCGTCGGTTCGCCCGCGAGCACGACAAAGCGGCGCGTCCGGTACGGCCCCTCGACATGCCCCTCGGGCGAGACCACGGTCGTGATCGACGGGCGCGACGCGAGCAGGAGGCGGGCCGCCGCCGGGTCGGGCTCGGGCAGGATCGCGATCCCGCCGACGAGCTCGTGGCGGGGGAGCTCCGGACGGGGCGCGTGGGCGGAGAACGACGCTCGGACCGCCCCGTCGACCGGCTCGAGGACGGGCAGGATGAGCCGGTCCCCGTCCGCCCGGACCCGGAGGGAGCGGTCGAGGAGCCCGCGCTCGAGCAGGCGGCGCCGGCAGGCTTCCCCGTCCTGCCGCGCCACCGCGACCGCCCAGCTCTCCCGCTCCCCCATGCCTCATCATCTCCGGCGCCCATAGCTCTGGTATGGACGAGTACCTGGAGAAGCTTCGGAGCGGGGCGCTTAAACTCTATGCACTCGAGCAGGAGCTCCCTTCCGATGAGGCGGTGCGGGTCAGGCGGGCATTTATCGAAGAGAAGACCGGCACAAAATTTGATCGTGTCGGTTCCTATACGATCTCCACGGAGCGGGTGGTCAAAAAGAACTGCGAGAACATGATCGGGGCGGTGCAGGTCCCGCTCGGTGTCGCCGGGCCGATCCTTGTGGACGGTGAATACGCAAAAGGCGAGTTTTACCTGCCCCTCGCCACCACAGAAGGTGCGCTTGTCGCTTCGGTGAACCGGGGATGCAGCGCAATAACCCATGCAGGCGGCACGGAGGTGCGGATCGTGCACGACGGGATGACCCGGGCACCGG
>DAEF01000002.1 GCA_002495225.1 Methanoregulaceae archaeon UBA288
CAACAGGGTGGAGAACGGTACCTGCGACCGTTCGAAGATGCTCCCTTTCCGAACGCCCCACTCCCGCCGACACCCATAACACTTGTACCGTTGACGCCGGATCCGACCAAGACGAGTGCCGCCACAGTGAGGACAATTCGTGTAGGATACCAGGAGATTGTGATCCCGAAGATACGTCTCGGCGGCCCCTTCGTCATGGGTATAGCGACCTAAGTCGATGAGGGATACCACTTCATCACCTTCTCATTTCTTTTATGAAGGTGGCAGTAACTAAAGAATTACCTATTGTTATTTTAATCCGAAGCCGGCCATGAACAGGCTCCACGGCGTGCGCCACGGGATCGGGCGGGAAGAGTTGCACGAGCTCCCCGGCTCCGTAGGGAGGCGCGAGGTCGAGGCGGTGGCGGCCGACGTACGCAAGGACGGGCTCCCCGCGTGGTCTCCTTCGTGCGGTCACGCAGGTCCCCGGTCGCCCCTGCGTGGTCCGTGTGGCAACCCCTTTCGAGCGATCCGACGCCCTCTACGACGATGCACGGGGCCAGATAAGCGGGAGGACAGGGTACCGGCTATCGAACCGGGGCTCGTCCGGCGCGGATCGCCGGGGCGGGCCTCACTCCCCGATGCTCGACCGGGCCGAGTCGACCATCTGCCGGGCGGCCCGGGTCTTCGCCTTCGCCTGGACCAGGTCGCCGGCCCCGATCGCCGCGTCGGCCTCCTCGTAGAGTTTCTGCGCCCGGTCGACCCGGGCCCTCGCCCTGCCGATCGACTGCCCCTCCTCGGCGAGCAGCTCGAGCTCCTCCGCGAGGGCGAGCGCGTCCCCGTAGACGTCCTCGAGGTCGTTCCGGAGGTCGGCGACCCGCGACTCAGCCTCCTCCCTCTTGGCCCGGGCCTTCTCCCTGAGCGCGTCGCGCGCCTCGTCATGGCCCTGCTGGATGTACTGGAGCTCGTCCTCGACGGTCTTCGCGGCCTCTGCCAGCACCTCGGCGAACCGGGTCCGCTCCTGCTTGGACTCGTCCCAGCCCGCGTGGGCCTGCCACGCGCCGCCGGCCACCGCGCCCCCGACGGCGCCGGTCAACGTGTCCGTGATCGACCGCTCCTTGGAGAGGATCCCCCCGATCGAGCCGAGCACCGACCCGAGCGCGCCGCCGGCGACAGCCCCGATCGCGCCCTTCTCGATCTCGCTGCGGTGGCGCTTCACCTGGTACGTCGCCTTGACGTCGCGCCCGGAGACAGCGAGCTCGAGCGAGCCCTCCTCGTCCGTGTGCTTCACAGCCATCGAGCCCCGGTCCTCGCCGAGGTTTTCGTGCGTGATCTCGGTCCCGCGGAGCGCGAGCTGGCTCATCAGCCGCTCGACGAACTCGACGTAGAGCCCGCCGACCCCCTGTGCGTAGTAGACAAACACCATGGGCAACGATCCGTGCGATGCCGGACCAAAAAAATGATTGCCGGGTCCCGCTTCGGAACCCTGAAATACCGGGAACAGGGACTCTACATCGTGACGGGGATCCCGCACGACGGGGCCGATCCGCTCGCGGCAACCGTGCCCCTTCTCCGTGCACTCCCGGCAGCGGCTCTCCTCTTATGGCCCGGCGGGACCGTCGCGGCCGGCTCCGCCGCGCTCGAGGAGCTCCTCGGGGTTCCCGTCGACGGCCTCACCACAGGCGACCTCGCCACCCTGCTCCACCTCCGGTTCCCGACGGGAAGGGCGCTCCACTTGGCCGGTTTTCTCGGGGACCAGCCGCACCCGGCGGTCGCGGTCGACCTGCGCGACAGGAGCGGGCGGTTCCGTGCGATGATCGCGTCCGGGTCCACTGTCCAATCGGGTGGCGAGACCATCGGCTTCGTGGTCCTCTTCTTCGAGGTGACGGGGCTGCTCGAGGCGAACGGGACCGCCCCGAGGGCGCGGGGATAGAAAGGGGACCGGGTCTTCTCACCCGAGCGCGGCGATCCTGTCGAGCGCCTCGGAGAGGCGCGGCAGGGCCGCAGCGTAGCTGAGCCGGAGCCAGCCCGGCGCGTGGAAGGCCGACCCGGGCGTGACCGCCACCCGCGCCTCGTCGAGCCATCGGGCCGCGGTCGCCACGTCGTCGCCCCCGACCTCGACGAACGCGTAGAAGGCGCCGTCGGCGGGGGCGCAGCGGTAGCCCATGGCGGCGAGGCGGTCGAGGACGAAGCGCCGGCGCTCGTCGAAGGCCCGGCGCATCACCTCGACGCAGGACTGGTCGCCCGTGAGGGCCGCGACGCCCCCATGCATCACGAACGTGACGGCCTGGCTCGTGGTGTGGCCCTGGACCCGGGCCATGTAGTCCACGATCGGCTTCGGGCCGACGGCCCACCCGAGCCGCCAGCCGGTCATGGCGTAGGCCTTCGAGAAACCGTTCACCGTGACCGTCCGCCCGGCCATTCCGGGCAGGGACCCGAGCGAGACGAGCCCGGGCCCGTACACGAGCTTCTCGTAGATCTCGTCCGAGAGCGCCACCAGGTCGCGTTCCATGCAGACGTCGGCGATCATCCGGAGGGACGCGGAGTCCAGCACTGCCCCCGAGGGGTTGGACGGCGAGTTCACGACGACCACCCGGGTCCTCGGCCCCACGGCCTCGAGGAGCGCGTCGGTCAGCTGGAAGGTCGCCGGGTCCACGGCGACGAAGACGGGGACCCCCCCTGCCAGCCGGACGCAGGGCTCGTAGCTGACCCAGTCCGGCGTCAGCACGACCACCTCGTCGCCGGGGTTCAGGACGGCCTGCATCGCCTGGTGGATCGCGTCCTTCGCGCCGGCGGTGACGAGTACCTGCGAGGGGTCGCAGGGGATGCGGTTCTCGTCGCGGGCCTTGGACGCGATGGCTTCGACGAGCGCGGGCAGCCCGGCGCCGGGCGCGTAATGAGTCTCGCCCCGCCGGAGGGCCGCGATGCATGCCTCCGTGATGTGCGCCGGGGTGTTGAAGTCCGGCTCGCCCACGGAGAGGCTGATCACGTCCACTCCCCCGCGCTGGAGGGCCTTTGCCCGGTTCGCGATCGCGAGCGTTGCGGAGGGCGCGATCGCGGCGATCCTGGACGAGAGGTTCATCCGAGGCGCTGGCACATCTTGACGGCCGACTCGACTGCGCGCCGGGCGTAGTCGATCCGCTCGGTCGCCTCCATCCGGGTCATGCCTGGCCCGGAGATCCCGAGCGCGACCGGCTTGTCGAACTCGAGCGAGAGGTCGATGAT
>DAEF01000154.1:0-5032 GCA_002495225.1 Methanoregulaceae archaeon UBA288
AACGCCCAGCTGATCAAGGAGAAGTCGCCCGAGACCGAGGTCGCGATCTGCTACATGGACGTCCGGGCCCACGGCAAGGGCTACGAGGAGTACTACGAGCGGGCGCGGAGTCTCGGCGTCCGCTTCGTCCGGGGAATGCCCGGCGAGGTCCAGCGCTCGGCAAAAGGCCCCATGCGCCTCCCGGTCGAGGACACGTTCACGGGCGAGATGCTGCTCCTGGAGCCCGAGCTCGTGGTGCTCTCGATCGGCCTCCAGCCGTCCGCGGGTTCGGCCGCGCTGGCCGCGGTCGCCGGAGTCGACCTCGAGGAGTCGGGTTTCTACCGTTCGGCCGACGACCTCTTCGACGCGGTCTCATCGGGCCGGGGTGGGGTCTACTTCGCCGGCGCCGGCCTGGGGCCGAAGGACATCCCAGACTCGGTCGCCCAGGGCGGCGCCGCGGCGGTCCGGGCCTGCATCGACGCCATGCGGGTGGAGTAGCGTGGACCGGACTCTCTGGTGGGACCACGCATCCGACCGGCTCCGGCTGATCGACCAGACCCTCATCCCGGCGCGGTACGAATCGATCCCGATCGCCGACACCGACGCGCTCGTCGAGGCGATCCAGAGCCTCCGCGTCCGCGGCGCCCCCGCGCTCGGCGCGGCCGGAGCGTACGGCGTCGCCCTCGCGGCCCGGACGGCCGGCCCCGCTCGCTACCTCGAGGCGGTGGGCGAGCTCGCGCAGCGGGTCCGCTCGGCCCGGCCCACGGCCGTCAACCTGGCCTGGGGCGTCGACCGAACACTCGCCGCGATCGGGGGGGCGACGGACCCCGCTGAGGTCCGCGAGCGGACCCTCGCCGAGGCCGAACGGATCGCGGACGAGGACGTCGCCACGAACCGGGCTCTCGGCGCCCGCGGCGCGGCGCTCCTCCCGGACGACGCGACCGTGCTGACTCACTGCAACGCGGGCGCCCTCGCCTGCGTGGGCTGGGGGACCGCGCTCGGCGTGGTCCGCTCGGCCGTCGAGGCCGGAAAGCGCGTGCGCGTGATCGCCTGCGAGACCCGGCCTCTCCTCCAGGGCGCCCGCCTGACCGCGTTCGAGCTCCAGCGGGACGGCATCCCCGTCACGGTCTGCCCCGATTCGGCCGGAGCCGGGCTGATGCGCGAGGGCGGGATCGACGCCGTCATCGTCGGCGCGGACCGGATCACGCGCGACGCGGTCTTCAACAAGGTGGGGACGTACGCGCATGCCATCACGGCCCGGCACCACGGCATCCCGTTCTTTGTCGCGGCCCCGTCCTCGACGCTGGACCCGTTCCTCGCCGGGGCGGAGGTCGAGATCGAGGAGCGGGGCCGGAACGAGGTCGCCTGCCTCTGCGGCACGCCCACCGTGCCCGACGGCGTCCCCGTCCGGAACCCGGCCTTCGACCTGACCCCGATCGGTCTCGTCACGGCCGTCATCACCGAGCGGGGCGTCTTTGCCGACCCGGAGGAGCTCTTTGGCCCATGGCGATCCTGACCGGCCCTCTCGGACCCCTGTTCGCGCTCGTGGGCGCGGTCGCGATCCTGCTGATCGTCGTCGTCCTCTTCGTCGCGGGCGTCCTGCTCGTGCTGACCGTGGCCTCGATCCGCTCGGGCCGGCTCTACTTCCCGCGCCTCCTAAAGCCCGGGCTCACGGCCCTCGAGGGGCTGATGCGGGCCCTCTTCAAGGGGGTCGGGCTCGAGGACCAGGAGATGCTCGCGTTCTTCGTCAAGCTCGGCAACACCATGAACGCCCGGGCCTTCGCCGAGGTGCCGGTCGAGAAGCGGGCCATCTTCCTGCCCCAGTGCCTGCGGAACGCGGCCTGCCCGGCCGACCTGACCCCCGAGGGGCTCCGGTGCAAGCGCTGCCGCCGCTGTACTGTCGGCGAGGCCATGGACGTGCTCGAGGGGCTCGGCTACCGGGTCTTCATCGTGCCCGGCTCCTCGTTCATCAAGCGGATGGTGAAGAAGTACCGGCCCCGCGCCTTGATCGGCGTCGGGTGCCTGTCCGAGGTCAAGGAGGGGCTCGAGCTGGCCGACCGGCTCGGGCTCGTTGCTATCGGCGTGGTGACGCTCAAGGAAGGGTGCGTCGAGACCCTCGTGGACTGGCCCACGGTCTACGAGGCGGCCCTGCTCGGGCTGCCGGGCTCAGCCGTTCCCGAAGACCTTCACCTGCCGGCCGACCAGGAGCCCGCTCGTGATCCGGCCGTGGATCAGGATCAGCCCGTCCGTGCGGACGTCGCCGACGGTCACGCCGGGCCGTAACAGGACGGTCCCCGCCGCCTCGATTTCGGCGACGTGCGCCCCATCGGCGACCGTGACGTCCCCCGTCGCCGTGAGCGTCCCCCGGCAGGTCGCGTGGTGGCCGACCAGGGCCTCGTGGCAGGCGCACCGCCCGCCGACCGTGCCGTGCGGGCCCAGGTCGAGCCGGCCGTTCACGACCAGGTCGCCCCAGACGTGGCAGTCGGGCGGCAGGACCAGGTGGCCGGGCACGCGGAGGTTGCCGTCGAAGATCGCTCCCCGCTCGGCGAGGTAGACGTCGCCGCACCGTTTCAGCCGCGCCGTGGTCATGCTCCTTCTCTATTCGCGGTCCGGCGGTATCATGGTTGTGCGAGGAGCGCGGCCGCGCCGAACGCGGCGAGCGCCAGGAACATCCCGGCCTTGAGGAGGGTCGCGGCCCGGGCGTCGCGGACGCAGTCGCCGGTCGTGCACCGGGCTGCCCGGAGCGCACCGCCGAGGATCAGGAGATCGGCCGGCGCGACCAGGGCCAGGTACGGCAGGCCCCAGACGGCGTACGGCAGCACCGAGGCCGCGACTCCCGCGACGGCGAAGGCGAGCGCGAGCCGGACCGTCGGCCGGACCCCGAACCGGACGGGAAAGGTCCGGGCCCCGCCCTCGCGGTCCCCCTCGACGTCCTCGGCCGCCTTGACCAGCTCGCGGGCGACCGTGCCGAGGAGGGTGATCAGGGCGAGCGGCAGCACCAGCTCCAGCCCCGCGAACCCCGCGGCGGCCCCGCCGAAGACGAAGATCGAGGCCGCGAGGAACGCGACGGCGAGGTGGCCGACCAGGGCGATCCGCTTGAGCCGGGCCGCGTACAGCCAGAGAAGGAGGGCGTTTACGGCCGCGATCAGGGTTGGGGCGGGGCCGGCCGGCACGGCCGCGAGGCAGCCGGCGAGAAAGAGGACGGCCGTGTACCGGGCCGCGCCGCGCTTTGAGACCCTCCCCGACGGGATCGGCCGCTCCGGCCGATTCACGGCGTCGATGGCCGCGTCGTAGTAGTCGTTGACCGCGTTCCCGGCTCCGGTGACGAGGGCCACGGCGAGAAAGAGCGAAACCAGCACCGGGCCCGGCGTGCCGCCCGCGATCAAAAAGGCCAGGAGCGCGACCAGGCCGGAGACCACGGCGTTCGTCGGGCGGAGGATAGAAAGGTAACCGGGCAGCACGGGGTCCACCGAAACGGGCGTGGAGGGATTCGAACCCCCGACCATCAACTTAGGAGGCTGACGCCCTATCCTGACTAGGCCACACGCCCAATGCCTCAATACATCTGCCGCCAGAGGTATAATGCTTGTGCGATAGTGCAATGGACCTCGTCCCGGTCACGGAGGGCGCCACCACGGTCCTGGTCCCGGCTCCGGACCCGGATGCCGCGTTCCCGCCCGGAACCGCCCCGGTCTTCTACAACCCGCGGATGGCGCTCAACCGGGACGCGACCGTCCTCTTCCTCCGCGCCCTCCCGCCCGAGCGGCGCCCGCCCGACTACCTCGACGCGATGGGCGCGACCGGCCTGCGGGGCCTCCGCGTCGCCCACGAGGCCGGTCTCGCGGTCACGATCAACGACCGGAACCGGCGCGCGCTCGACCTCGCCGCCGAAAACGCGGCCCGGCTCGGCCTCGCGGTCGAGACGGTCCGCTCGGACGCGAACGCCCTGCTGTCGTCGCGCCGGTTCGGGGCGGTCGACCTCGATCCGTTCGGCTCGCCGGCCCCGTTCGCGGACGCGGCCTGCCGCTCGGCCGCGCGGTACCTCTTCGTGACCGCGACGGACACGGCCCCGCTCTGCGGCGCCCACCTCAGGGCCGGCATGCGCCGGTACTTCGCCCGGCCCATGAACACCGAGTACCACGCCGAGGTCGGGCTGCGGATCCTGCTCGGCTTCGTGGTCCGCGAGCTCGTCAAGTACGACCGCGGGCTTGTCCCCCTCTGCTGCTTCGCCCGCGAGCACTATGTCCGGCTGCACCTGGGCCTTTCGGAGGGCGCGGCCGCCGCGGACCGGACCCTCGCCCGGATCGGGTACGTCCACCAGTGCCGGTGCTGCCCGGGTCGGGCCGAGCAGGCGGGCCTCCTCCCCGAGACCGTGCCCTGCCCCGCGTGCGGCGGCGAGACGGCGCCGGTAGGGCCGCTCTGGCTCGGCGCGATCGCCGACCCCGCCACGGTCGTCGCGATGCGCGACGCGATCGACGGCTCGACCCTCGCGCAGGGGACAGCGCTCGGCCGGATGCTCGCCCTGCTCGAGGCCGAGCTCCCGACATCCACGTTCTACGACTACCACGTGCTCGCAAAAAGGGAGGTCGTCTCGCCGCCGGCCATCGAGACCGTGCTCGAGCGGCTCAGGAGCGGGGGGTTCCGGGCGAGCCGGGCCCACTACGCGGGCACGGGGATAAAGACCGACGCCCCGCTCGCGTGCGTGCTCGCTGCGATCACGGGATAGAGCCTGGAGAAACGCGCCGGGGCGGGGAACGTGTTCACGGCGCCCTCGCCCCTCGCCGACCTCCCGGGGTCCAGGGGGGCTCGCGAGGTCGGCGCGCACGGCGAGGCCCTCGGGGCGACCGCCGTCGGGGCGGGAGACTTGGAGCCGGGCAGCTCCCCGGTACAGGAAGGGGAGATGCCGAGGAGGCTGGTGACGCTGGTGACGCTGCTGAGGCTGGATCGGCCCGTTCCAATTCGGATCTCTTCTCGATCGGCCGGAGAGGGATCTAGCCTCCTCTTGCCTCCCTAGCCTCCTCCCCGGACCGGTCCGTTCGCCAGGGTGAGGCGG
>DAEF01000154.1:5082-5697 GCA_002495225.1 Methanoregulaceae archaeon UBA288
CGACCCGCTGGCCCGGGTGCTTGACCGACCCGCCCCAGACCCGGGCGTACCGGAACTTGTCCACGAACTCGCGGTGGAGCTTGCGGCAGATGTCCTCCACGGTCGCGTTCGTCCTGACGATCAGGGGCTCGTCCAGGTCAGCGGGGCCGCCCGCGGGCTTGAGAAAGACGCGCATGAACCCGAGCCGGTCGTAGATCTCGTCCTTGAGCTCCTCCATGTGGAAGCCCGTCACGGCCGAGATCATCTGCGGCTCGTCCCCGAACCGCTCGGCGAGATCCCCCCGGATCTGCTCGCGGGTCTCGGCGTCGACCAGGTCGACCTTGTTGACCGCGATCAGGGCCGGGACGTAAACCCGGTTCCCGATCATGGCGTCGATCAGCTCGTCCTGGGTCGAGTTGCCGCGGATCAGGACGTCCGCGTTCATCAGCTTGTTCTCGTTCAGGATCGACCGGATCTCGTCGAGGTCGAGGTCGAGGTCGCCCACGGCGTGCACCTGGACGCCGCCCGCGCCCGTCTTCTTGATCGTGATGTCGGGCTTCGGGGTGTTGACCCGGATCCCGGCGTCGTAGAGCTCGCGGAGCAGCACGTCCACGTGGGCCTCGTTGAAGACGTCCA
>DAEF01000154.1:5736-6438 GCA_002495225.1 Methanoregulaceae archaeon UBA288
GGATATCCAGGATCTGGATCTTCGCGCCCTTGTGCTCGAGCGCGCCGGGCACGACGGTGAGGGTCGTGAACGCGTACGCGCCGACCTCGGAGCTCGTCCCGGTCAGCTTGTTCAGGAGTGTCGACTTGCCGGTCGATGGAAAGCCGACAAGGACAACCGTGGCGTCCCCCGACTTCTTGACCGTGAACCCCTCGCCGCCACCGGCCGATTTCATGGCGCGGGTGACGGCCTCGTCGCGGAGCTTCGCGATCTTCGCCTTGATCCGGCCGATGTGCTTCGAGGTCGCCTTGTTGTAGGGCGTCCGCTCGAGTTCTTCCTGCAACTCCCGGATCTGATCGTCGATGCCTGCCATGCGGTGGGTCTCCTAACGGTTCGTGCCGACGGCTATTAGGTATGTGGGTTCGCGCCCCCGGGCCGCCCCTTAAATGCGTGCGGAGGGCTCGACAGGCAGTTTTATGTCTGGGGCGCGTGAACATAAATGACGCACCTGCTGCTATAGTGTAGTCCGNNGTTCGAATCCCCATAGCAGCATTCTCCTTTCCTGTCGCGATCGCTCACTCGACTGTCTGTGCCGTTCTGCTCCTGGGGTTTGATCTCCCGGCAGCCTTCGCACTCCACCGGCCACGCCGGCCCGACACGGCCCTCGGCAGGCCGTTCTGCGCCGTCCGTTAAGAAATTAGGGTATAGTGACAAACTAGCCCC
>DAEF01000044.1 GCA_002495225.1 Methanoregulaceae archaeon UBA288
TCACCCCGTCCAGGGCGCGGACCTCGACCGCCCCCATCCGGTACGACTTCCGGAGCCCCGCCACGCGGATCATCAGGCCGCCTTCATCGCCGTGATGATGTTCTCGCGCGTGATCCGCCAGGCCGGCACGAACCCCGCGACCAGGGAGACGGCGAAGAGCCAGACCGCGTTCTCGACCAGCGCCGCCGAATCGAACTGCGGCACGACCACGCCGTCCGGGAAGACGAGCGGGTTCGCCGTGAACCAGGCGCCGAGGATCCCGACCATGACCAGGCCGAGCAGGGTGCCGAGCGTGCAGATCACGAGCACCTGGACCAGGTACGACCGGACGATCGTCGACGGGTGGATCCCGATCGCCTTCAGGATCGCGATCTGCCGGCGCTGGTTCATCGCCTTGATCGTTATCACGATGAAGATCACCACGGTCGCGATCACGAGGCTGACCATCGTCGAGATCGAGGTGATGATCCCGAACGTCTCTATCGACTCCTCGACCGCGCTCGAGATCGCCTCCTCCCAGGTCTTCACCTCCTCCTGCACGCCGTTCTCGAGCAGGCCCGTCTTGACCTCGTCCACGTCCGCGCCCGTCTCGGTCCGGACCAGGACCTCGGTCGCCTCGTCAACCTCCGTCCCCATGACCGACTCGAGCTCGTCCCAGGTAATCAGGGCCGAGTAGTCGACCAGGTAGGACCGGGTCGCGTACACCCCCCTGACCACGTACTCGCGCGTCGCCCCGTTCGCGAACGCGACCTCGATCCGCTCGCCGACCACGACCCCGCCGAGGGACGCGAAGAGATCCTTCCGGGTGTCCTCGTCCCCGGCAGCGAACTGGCCGATAAGGATCTCCCCCCGCTCCCCCCCCCGAGAAGAACTCGCCGTCCTTCATCTGCTCGTGGATCTTCGTCACCTCGACCTCGTTCCGCGGGTCGATCGCNNGCCGTGCCGGGCCGAGGCCCGCCGGACGCCCGGGACGCGGTTCACGGTCTCGAGCAGGGCGCCGGCGCGGCCGATGTACTGGTCGCCCTCGGCGGGCCGGACCTGGATGTCCGAGGTCTGGAAGTCGATCGACTGCTGGTTGAAGAGCTCGACCGACCCCGAGATGATCGAGGGGAGCAGGATCATGTTCGTGAAGACGAGCGCGATGATGGTTACGTTCAGCACAAGGCTGGTCCGGCTCCCCCGGGCGAGGGAGCGCGAGGCCATGTAGAGCGCGACCCGCTCCCGGTCAAACATGGGAGGCCCGGCCCCCTCGCCGTCGCCACCAGGCGACGAGGGCGACCGCGCCGACCAGGGCCGCGAGCACGAGCACCCCGGTCTGCAGCGCGTTCCCGGACGGCGCGACCGAGAGGTGGAGGACCCGCGTGGTCGTGTGGCTGCCCCAGTCGTCCTCGTAGGTGGCGTTGAACGTGTACTCGAACTTCCCCGCCCGGTCCGCCGCGAGCGGGAAGACCGCCGGGGCGTTGGACCCGGGCCGGACCGTGCCGACGAAGGCCTCCTTCGTCCCGACCAGGGGGAGGTCGATCCGGGCGGAGACGGCGCGGCCGTCCCCGGTGCCGGTGTTGTCCATCCGGACGACCAGGTCGAACTCGTCTCCCTCCCGGACCCGGACCGGGTCGGTCTTGACCGACGCGACGGCGAGCTCGCTCCTCCCCCGGAGGTCGACCCCGAGCATCTCCGTGCCCTGCACGCACGTCCCGTCGACGGCCGTGTACGCGACCTCGACCGGGAGCTCCTGCAGCCCGGCGCGGGCCGACCGGTCGACCTGGAGGTCGAGAGCGAACGTGTGGTTCGAGCCGCGCGGGGCGGCGGGGAAGTGGACCGTGCGCGATCCGACGGGGACCAGCCCGGTCCCGTTCCCGCCGAAACGGACGAGGACGTCGGTCGCGTCCGCGTTCCCGGCGTTCGCGAGGGAGACGTTGATCGACGCCCGCTCTCCCGGCGCGAACGGGCCGACGGTCGACTGGGAGAGGACCAGGGCCGGCTGGCGGAGCCCGGCGATCGGGGTGTTGACGTTCACGGCGACCGGGTATTTCAGGGTCCCGCCCTCCTCGAGCCGGACGGTCAGGACCGGGAAGAAGACCCCCGTGTACGACGGCGCCTCGATCAGGAAGGGGAGGGTGATCGACTGGCCGGGCCCGAGCGCGCCCCGGTACTGCCGGTCGCCGCCGAGGACGTGGATGTCCCGTCCCCCGTCGAGCGTGACCTGCTCGATCACCGGGTTGATCTCGGTGCTGGTCGAGACCGAGAGGCCGGTCTCGGAGCCCGAGGACTCGGTCTTCACGGACCCGCTGGCCGTGTTGGTCAGGGTGATGCTGAGAAGGCCCTGGTCACCGGGCATCAGCACCTGGGGGCTCAGCCGGACGTCCGAGACGATCACCGAGGGCGGGTCGGCGCTCACGGCGACGACCAGCATCGCCGTGACGAGGAAGAGCAGGAACAGGCGGGAGCGAAACGGCATCGGGTCACCTTGCGGGAGACGCCGGCCCTTGTCCCGGCACGGCATCTCGATGAGTGATCGGTGCCGTCGGGTGTAGGATCTCATAATTACTTG
>DAEF01000234.1 GCA_002495225.1 Methanoregulaceae archaeon UBA288
CCGGCGCCCGGCGCGGGTTCCAGGCGGTGGCCTCGTCCCTCGTGGAGAAGGGCGACTGGGTCCTCATCTCCTCGCTCGGCCACTACACCGAGTACATCGCGGTCGAGGAGGCCGGCGGGACCGTGCACGAGATCCCCGCGAACGACGCCCGGATCGTCACGGCCGACGCGGCGGCGGAACGGCTCGAGACCCTGGTCCGCGAGCTCGGCAGGCCCCCCGCGCTCGTGATGTGCGACCACTTCGACTACCAGAACGCGAACGAGCACGAGGTGGCGGGGATCGCGAAGGTCGCGCACCAGTACGACGCGCCGTTCCTGTACAACGGGGCCTACACGGTCGGCGTGATGCCCGTCGACGGGAAGGCGCTCGGCGCGGACTTCGTGGTCGGCTCGGGGCACAAGTCCATGGCCTCGCCCGCCCCATCGGGCGTGCTCGCGACGACCGACGAGTACGCGGACTGCGTCTTCAGGACGACCCGGATCCAGGGCGACCTGACCGGCCGGACCTTCGGGCTGAAGGAGGTCGAGATGCTCGGCTGCACCCTCATGGGCGGCACGGTGGTCGCGATGATGGCCTCGTTCCCGGCCGTGCAGGAGCGGACGAAGCACTGGGACGACGAGGTCAAAAAGTCGAACTTCTTCGTCGACCGCCTCCTCGCGATCGAGGGGTCGGCCTGCCTCTCCGAGTACCCCCGGAAGCACGCGCTCTCCAAGGTCGACACCACCGGCTCGTTCGACACGGTCGCGAAGACCCACAAGCGGAGGGGCTACTTCCTCTCGGACGAGCTCTCGAAGCGGGGGATCGTGGGGGTCTTCGCGGGGGCGACGCGGGCCTGGAAGCTCTCGACCTACGGCCTCTCCTGGCGGCGGGTCGAGTACCTTGCCGACGCCTACGACGCGATCGCCGAACAGTACGGGCTGGCCGTGCGGCGATGACGGAGACGGTCTGGCTCGTCCGGTACGCCGAGGTCTTCCTCAAGTCGGACCCGGTGCGGCGGAACTGGGAGCGCGTGCTCGCGCACGCGATCGAGCGCCGGATGCCCGGCGTCGCGGTCCGGATCGAGCGTGGCCGGCTCTGGGCCACGGGCCCGGTCGACCCCGACGTGCTCCGGCGGGTCTTCGGGGTCGCCTCGTTCTCGGAGGTGGTCTTCTGCCCCCTCGACGAGCTGGACGGAGCGGCGCTCGCGTACGCGGACGCCCACGGGATCGGCGACGCCGCGAGCTTCGCCGTCCGCGTGAAGCGCTCGGGCACGCACGCGTTCCGCTCGCCCGAGAAGGCGGCCGATCTCGGCGGCGTGATCCTCGACGTCCACCCCGACCTCAACGTCGACCTCGAGTGCCCCGACTTCGAGCTCTTCGTCGAGATCCGCGGCGACCGCTGCTACCTCTACCACCAGGTCGTCGCCGGGCCGGGCGGCCTTCCCGAGGGGGTCGAGGGGACCCTCGTCGCCCTCTTCTCGGGCGGGATCGACTCGCCGGTCGCCGCGTACATGATGATGCGGCGGGGCTGCCGGGTGGTACCGCTCTATGTCGGCCTCGAGCCCTACCTGGACGAGGACGCGCTGGCAAAGGCGCGGGCCGTGCTCGACGTCCTCCGCGCCTACGACCCCGACCTCGAGCTCGTGGTCAGGACCGACGACTACCTCTCCCGGGCGAAGGCCCTGATGCGGCGGAGCGAGGAGCGTTTGACCTGCGTCGTCTGCAAGCGGCGCATGTACCGGCTCGCGGCCGGGCTCGCGGACGAGGTCGGCGCCCTCGGGATCGTCACGGGCGAGTCGCTCGGCCAGGTGGCGAGCCAGACCCTGGACAACCTGGCCGTGCTCGACGGGGCCGTGGAGATCCCCGTCTACCGGCCGCTGATCGGGCTCGACAAGGACGAGATCGTCGGGATTGCCCGGCGGATCGGGACGTTCACGCACTCCATCGCGCCGGGGCGCGGGTGCCGGGCCGTGCCGGACGTGGCCGCCACGAAGGCCGCGCTCCTCGAGGTCGAGGGGCTCGAGGCCCGCGCCGACCGCCAGCGATAACGGGCGATCCGGCCGATCCCGCGCCGGGCGGGGGGGCCGGGGCGGAAACCGGCACGAAACCCCGCAGTGCACGAGCTGTCCCTCTTCCTGCCGCTCTCTCCGTGACAATGAGACGGACGAATGACGGGAGGGGACCGACCGGCCACCGAACCCGCCCCCGGGACGCGGGAGCCTCTCCTCAACGACACCGGGAGGGGGGCCGGGACCCCGGGCTTTTCCCGGGGACGGCCCGGGACGAAAAGAGAGCCTCGTCCGAAGAGGAGCCGCTGGCGGCGTCTGCCGTTCTCAGGCCGCCGCCGACGCGGCGTCGTCGGACCGGCCCTGCTCTGCCGGCGGGCGGATGACGAAACGGCAGAGGCCGCTTCCCATGGCGTAGCAGGCGGTCTCCTCGACCGCGGGCGTGTCGCCGTAGTGTGCCTCGAAGACGGACGTCAGCACCCCCCGGTCGAAGGCGCAGGCCGGCCGGCCGAGCTGCGGGAGGTCCACGCACTCGAAGCAGTCGTAGACGACGAGTTCGAGCGGGTCGGTGGACACGACCTCCATCCGCCCGAGCGCGTGCCGGCTCCAGAACGTCGCGAGCTCCGCGAGCAGCTCCTCGGTCGTCCTACCGGCGAAGGCCCGCGCGAGCCCGCGCCCGAGCGCCGCTCCGGCCGCGTAAAGGATCGGGTCGACGTTGATGCCGCCCGCGAGCAGGGTGACGCGGATCGAGCGAAGCATGGCGCGGTAGAACGTGGCAGGGTCCGGGTCGGCCGGGTCGTAGTCGGCGAGGAGCCGCTCGACGTCGGCATCGAGCCGTTCCGAGTCCGAGAGCCGGCCGAGGTACTCGGCGTCGATGAAGAAGTACTTGCGCCGCCCGTCCTCGGGGTCGCTCCGCGAACCGAGCACGCCGTCGGCCACGAGCTCGCGCAGGTGGACCGAGACCGTCGACTTCGCCCGGTCCGTCTGCGCCACGATCTCCTCGAAGGAGAGGTCTCCCTCGCCGAGCATCCTGAGGATCCGGCTCCTCGTGGGGCTGTCCACGATCCGGAGTCCCCGCGAGGTCCTGAAGAACCCGACGTCCGTCCGTTCCCGCTCCGCTCCTTTCATCCCTTCCATCGCCTCTGCAGTAGAGGTTGGAAGGAAATCCACTTATAAGTTCGTTTTCCTACTAAATTTCGCGGTGGTCCTTTCTCGTCCCCTTCGACGTGCCGACGGCGTCGCTGCAGGGGAGGCGCTGCGCGCCGACTGCCCGGGGGGCAGCGAAAGACGCGGGCCGAAAAAAGGTTACCAGGGCGAGACCGTTCGGACGATCTGGCCGTTCTTGAAGATCTTGATCAGGCCGCCGGACTGCGAGACCACGATCCCGAGCGTCTTCGTCACGAGCGTGATCCCCGCGACCGATGCGTGGCGCGATCCCAGGCCGGCAGGGATCTGGACTCCGCTCGTCTCGACCGTGATGTAGCGTCCGGCCGCCTCGACCACGCCGTCGCCGCCGATCACGAACGCGCCGTCGAGGAGGGCGAACTCCTTGATGTTCTCGGCCAGGCGCTCGTCCGTGATCCGCCGCTCCTCGGAGGTGTGGCCCTTGAACGGGTTCAGGATGAACTGGGTCGAGTAGGCGAGCACGCCCTCGACGTCCCCGACCAGAAACGCCGTCCCGACCGGCTTGCCCTCCCGCCCTTCGCGGGCGATCTCGAGCGCGATCCGGAGGGCCGCGTCGAAGACCCCGGGCTCGATGTCGGTGCCGGCGAGCAGTTCGCCCCGGCCGTTCCCGGCGTCGTCGGGGGCATCCTCGTCGTCGCCGGCGGCGGCGCCGATCACCGACCCGATCGGCACCGGCGCGGGCATCTCGGCCGGGTCGGGGAGCGGGCCGGCGGGCTGGTCGTCGATGGTCCGCGCGATCTCCTTCCAGATCTCGGCCTTCTCCAGGTAGGCGCCGGCGTACCTGGGCACGGACTCGGCCTGGATGACCAGGAGCCGCGCCGCNNNGGCGGCCGCCTGCTCGATCGCGTCCGTCGTCGGGATGTCGGGCGACCTCGACTCGCGGCTCTTGTAGTAGAACAGGCCGCCGATCACAAGGCCGGCCAGCAGGAGCACCAGGAGGGGGAAGATGTTGATCCCGAGGAGCCGGACCGTCGGCCACTGGAACCCGGTCCCGTTCGGCATCGGCGTCCCGGTGATATACGTCCCCGGGACCTGCGTGATGCTGACCGGGAACGAGGTCGTGCCGGTCAGGCGCTTCTCCGGCGCCCCGATCTCGCTCTGGATCACCTCGACCCCGATGGTGTACTCGCCGGCCGCACGGTAGACGTGGGTCACGGGCAGCGTGTTCTGCGTGTCCCGGATCCCGTCGCCCCAGTCCCAGATGACCAGGTCGATCACCGCGCCGGGCCCGCCGGGCTGGATCGATCCCCCGATCACGACCGTCTCGTTCTCGACCAGGGGCGGGTTGAGCGTGAGGACGGGGGGCCCCACGGTCACCGACGGGGTCGGCCCGGAGGTGACCGGCGGGGGGGTGGCCGATCCCGGGGGAGCCGTGGTGGGCGCGGTCGTCGGCTCGGTCTGGCTGCTCACGTAGACCGTCATGATCTTGGTGGTGGACTGGCCGTCGCTCTGGAACGCGGCGACCGTGATCGTGTACGAGCCGACCGAGGCGTAGGAGTGCGTGTTCGGGACCGCGTGGTCCTCGACCACGCCGTCGCCCCAGTCCCAGTTGACCCGGGTGATCACCGTGCCGGGTGTTCCCGGCCCGACGCTTCCGTCGACCGTGACCTGGTAGCCCTGGGCCAACACGGTCGGGTAGAGGATCAGGGACGGCGGGAAGTTGAGCGCGCTCGTCGTCGGCGGCGATGTCGGCGGCGATGTCGGCGGCTGTGTCGGGGGTACCGTCGGCGGTTGTGTCGGCGGTACTGTCGGTGGCTGTGTCGGAGGTGCCGTCGGCGGTTCTGTAGGCGGCAGCGTCGGCGGTACTGTCGGTGGAACCGTCGGTGGTTCTGTCAGGGGCTCGGTCGGCGGCAGCGTCGGCGGCTCGGTTGGCGGCT
>DAEF01000238.1 GCA_002495225.1 Methanoregulaceae archaeon UBA288
GCCGGACCCCCGCCAGTCGAACACGAAATGTGCGCCGAGGATCTTCCCGCCGCACCTTCGACAGGCGAGGGTTCCCAGGCGGATGCGTCCCCGGATCTTGAAGATCCGGAGCGTGATGTTCCTGGCGACTGCTCCCCGGTTCTCCTCCTCGGTGTAGGGTCGGCCGTCCCCCCGGCATCTCGTCGTGATGTCGTGAGCCGTGGGAGCCGGTGGCCGCGCCGACCTTCGGATAGAACTCGAGCGGATCGCGGTCGATCTGTTGCGAGAGGGGGTCCACGTCCGCGAGGTCCAGATCGTGAACTGCACCGTCCCCGGAAACGTCACCACGGCGGTCCGCCGTGACCCCGTCGGCACCACGATCACTGCCTGACAGAAAAAGAAGCGCGGGGGGGAGCACGGCACCCCTCGCCTTGCAAGGGGACTCCGGCACGCAACCCGTGGTTGCGGGCGGAGCGCTCAGGACTGCTTCTTCGATCCCCGCTCACCCTCGGGCATGGACTCGAGGAAGACCAGCTCGGCGCCGGCGTCCCGTGCCATCTGCTCGAGCTCGGTCTTGCGGAAGTGGTGCGCGTAGACCTTCAGGTCCCCGCCCTGGACGGCGAGGACGATGTACCGGGGCTGGCGGACGCCCTCCCCGACCTTGATTCGCTCACGAACGTAGATCTTCATGGGTTTCACATCAACTGATAAACCAGTTGATATATCTATGCAGGCGCCCAATTCATAAATATCCTTTGATAGTGCCATGCCGGTTTGCCTGGAGCACAGGGCAGCCGGCTACGCCGTCTCTCTGACCAGGAGCTCGGCGACGGTCGACACGGTCGTTTCCGCCGGTGCAGACACGGAGGATGTAAAAGGAAACACATAAATATTCCTCTGCAGTCAAGACCCTTATCCAGGAGCGGCCGGCCCCCGTCACGAAGCAGCGATGCTGGACGCTCTCAGGAGGCATGCATGAGAACGAACGACCGTCACTATCTCCGGACCGCGCTGATCGCGGTTCTGGTCCTCGCCGCCGGCGCCTGCAGTGTCGCAGCCGCCCAGCACCCGGTAGACGAGATCAGGCTGACCGCGGACGACCTGAACGACGGAGCGGACTTCGGCCGCTCGGTCGCGATCGGGGGAAACCTCGTGGCTATCGGCGCTGGATCGGCCACCGCCGGGAGCGTGGAGAACGCCGGCGCGGTCTACCTGTACAGCCGGCAGGGACAGGAGTACATCCTCAAGGCGACACTGGTCGCCGATGATGCCACGGAGGGGGCCGAGTTCGGCCGGTCCGTCGCGATCCAAGGCAGCACCGTGCTTGTCGGGGCCCGCTTCGCCGAGGTGGGCGACCTGGCAACGGCCGGGGCCGTCTACGTCTTCCGTCAGGCCGGCGGCGAGTGGGTCCAGGACCAGAAGATCACCTCTCCCGAGCCGGAGAACGAGGACAACTTCGGCCGCGCCCTCGCCGTCCAGGGGAATCTCCTGGCCGTCACTGCCCGGAAGGAGAACCTCGGGGCCGATGATGTCGGAGCCGCGTACGTCTACCTGAACCGGGGCGGAACCTGGACCTACACGGCGAAGATCACCGCCAGCGACGCCACGCCCGGCGCGTACTTCGGCCAGTCGGTTGCGGTGCGGGGCAACCTGATCGCCGTCGGCGCCCGGAACGCCGACCCCAACACCGCCGGGGCGGTCTACGTCTTCGAGGGAACCCGGGCCGACTGGACCGAGGTCCAGAAGATCACGCCACCCGACGGAGGGGCGGACGATAACTTCGGGTTCTCCATCGCGGTCGAGGGCAACACGATCGCCGTGGGCGCCCGGCGGGCGGACCTGCCCGGCGAGAACAACGCCGGGGCGGCCTACGTCTATGCCCGCGAGAGCGGCGCCTTCGAGCTGGTCACCAAGCTCGTCGCAGGCGACGCGGACGCCAACACACAGTTCGGCCAGTCGATCGCCATCGCTGGGGACACTATCCTTGTCGGTGCCAACCGGGCAGACGTCGGCGATACCGACGACCCGGGGGCGGTCTATCTCTTCCGCCGCATGGGTGGCACGTGGCCTGAGATTGGGACCCTCATCGCGTCCGATGGCGAGGCCTCCGATGAGTTCGGGTACTCCCTCGCCGCGTACGGGGGATGCCTGGTGACGGGCGCCCACAACGCCGAAGGAACCGGTGTGGCGTACGTCATCCCGTTCAGGCCGTTGTGAGGGAGCACCTTCCTCGCGTCCTTTTTCGCGCGATCCACGAGTTCCACCCCTCGTCGAGGCGCAGTATCCAACCGTGGCGCTCACAGTTCCAGGCAGGGCCGACGCGCTCGCCGGACGCGACCGCGTGGAGCGGACGACAGCGCGACGAGAGGTGCGAGACGGCGGGGACGATGCCAGGGCTGAGATCACTCCGGTGTCGTTTCGAGCCGGCACCTATAACGAATAAGATATCCTTATCGGCCTCCTCCGACCCCAAAATTTTGAAATGATCGAGCTGCGGAGGCGATCGCTATGAGCCGCTCGGAGAGAGAGCGACGGCAGCTCCTCGACCAGCGGCGCCTGATCGCCCGGTTCCCCGAGGACCTCCGTGAGTTCAGGGCCGCCGGGTCGGACGAGATCGCGCGGTACTACGAGCGCCTCCTCGCCATGATCGAGGACGGCACCTTCTATCGCGTGCCGACGGGCGCGGGCCGGGAGGAGACGGTGCGCGTTCCGCCGGGCACGAAGACGGACGAGCGGTACCGTGCCGGCCGGCAGTGGTTCGAGACGATGCTCGGAAGAGCGGTCGCCCGCGGCCCCGCCGACCACGGGCCACAGCGCCCCCCCGGACCGCTCCCGGCGAATGGCCCCCTCGACCGGGACGGGATGCAGTAGCCGCTCCTCCCGGTCCGCCCTCGGGGGGCAGGGCACAGGGAACGGCCGCATATCTGGTAAAACACCGAACGGAACACACAACAACTGTTAACCAGTTGATATTACCCTGGTAGGAAGAAATTTAGGTAATTCTTTAATTAACGCCACCTTCATAAAAGAAGGGTATAGTGGCAAACTAGCCCCCAACCTCCTTCTCTAAAAACTCAAGGATGCGCTTCAATTTCACATTGTCGCTCTCTTTTCTGTGATTGTATCTCCACACAT
>DAEF01000025.1 GCA_002495225.1 Methanoregulaceae archaeon UBA288
CAGGCAGGGCTTGAGCTTGCCGTCGGAGGTGAGGCGGAGCCGGTTGCAGTAGGCGCAGAACTCGGTGTTGTGGAGCGGCCGGACGACCTCGACCTCCGCCCCCCGGACGAAGTACTTCTTCCGGTGGTGCATCCGCCGCGTCTCGACGCGGTCCGCCATGGCCGCGATACGGTCCTCGATCCCCCTCACGTCGCCGTGGTGGTCGCAGTCGCGGAAGTCCATCAGCTCGATCAGCTGCAGCACCAGGTCGGGATTGTCCCGGACATAGTCCATGAACGAGTCGATCTCGTCATCGTTGATCCCCGAGAGCACGACCATGTTGATCTTGACCGGGGTCAGGCCCGCCTTCAGGGCCGCGTCGATCCCCGCCAGTGCCTCACCGAGCATGGGCTTTCCCGCGATCCGCTCATACCGCCCGGGGTCCATCGTATCGAGCGAGACGTTGACGCGTTTGAGACCGGCATCCTTCAACTCCTGCGCCCGGTCCGCGAGCAGGGTGCCGTTCGTGGTCAGCGATATCTCCATTCCCGGAGGGACGGACCGGATGATCTGAGTGAGGTCGGGACGCATCAGGGGCTCGCCCCCCGTGAACTTGACCGACCGGAATCCGAAGGACCGGGCGACGCGGAGGATCTCCGCGATCTGCTCGGCAGGGAGATCCTGCTCGGGGTCCTTCTCGCCCTCGGCGTGGCAGTAGATGCAGTTGAGGTTGCAGGACTGCGTCAGGCTGATCCGGATGTTCGTGACAGTCCGGCCGGACGGGTCAGTCAGCACCGGCATCACACCCGATGAAGTTCTTGCCGATGATGTAGATCTCGCGCGACCCCTTCCGGCTCGCCTTCGCCTGGTACGTCCGTCCCGAGCGGAACTTCGTCCTGACCTCCGTCAGGAGCTCGGCGAAGTCCTCGCCCTGGAACGACTTCACGACGAAGTTCCCGCCCGGCTTCAGGACGGCGCAGGCGAACGCGAGCGCCTGCTCGCCGAGGGCCACCGCGCGGGCCTGGTCGTACGACCGCTGGCCCGAGAGCTTTGGCGAGGCGTCCGCGACGACCACGTTCACGATCCCGAGCGCGTCCTTCACGCGGGCCGGGAGCGTGGGGTCGGCAAGGTCCCCCACGATCGTCTCGACCCCTTCGATCGGCGCGATAGGGTTCAGGTCGATGCCGAGCACGCGCCCCCCGGTGAGGGTGCGGAGCACCTGTAGCCAGGAGCCCGGCGCGGCCCCTAGGTCGACCACGTTGTCGTCCTGCCGGATCATGCCGGCGTGCTGCTGGATCTCGAGCAGCTTGTACGCGGCCCGCGAGCGGTATCCCTCGCGCATGGCGTTTCTATATCCCTTGTCCCGTCCCCACTGCGATCCCATGATGCAAGTCTGCTCCCGAACGGCGCCTCTCCCGTGGCGCGTTCACGGAAACCAGAGCGTATCAACCTTACGGTCGCCGCTTCCGTGCGATATCATTAAAACTATGTCTGGTCAGTTTATAATAGAGAGTGTCAGGGTATCATGTTACGCGCCACCATCGACGCAGACGTCTTCCGGGAGGCGGTCGACGCCATCGCCGCTCTCGTGAGCGAGTGCCGCTTCCATGTCGACAGCGAGGGAATGAGAACGAGGGCAGTCGACACCGCGAACGTCGCGATGGTCTCGCTCGAACTCGGGCCGGACGCCTTCGAGGTCTTCGAGGCATCGGAGTCCGCGCTCGGGATCGACGTGACCAAGCTGAAGAACATCATCGGGATGGTGAACCGGGGCGACCCGCTCATGCTCTCGATCCCGGAGGAGTCGCAGCGCCTGAACCTGGCGTTCCAGAGTTACCAGTACTCGCTGACGCTCCTCGACCCGAACACGATCCGGAAGGATCCGAACGCGCCGACCCTGGAACTTCCGGGGAAGGTCGTCATCGAGGGGGCGAAGCTCACGAACGCCATCAAGGCCGCAGCGGTCGTTTCGGACAAGATCGCGCTCGGTATCGACCCCGAGGCCCGGGTCTTCTTCATGGAGGCCGAAGGGGACACGGACAACATCCGGCTCGAGCTGGGCCCGGACGACGTGGAGTCGCTCGCCGACGTGAAGGCGCGCTCGCTCTTCAGCCTCGACTACCTCAAGGACATGGCCAAGTCCATGAGCCGGGCGAGCCAGATCGAGATCGGCATCGGGATCGATCACCCGGTCCGGTTCACGTTCGAGATCGCGGGCGGCAAGGGGCGCGTCATCTACCTGCTCGCACCGCGGATCGAGGCCGACTGAGCCCGGAGGCCGGATGCGGCCGGTGTTCGACGAGAAGGACCTGGCCCGGTACCCGTTTTTACAGGAGGCCCAGGCAAAGATCGCCGGGTCGGCGCTGAACAATCTCGAGACGTTTCTCTCGAGTGAATACGGCAGTCAGACCATCAACCTCGCGGCGGAGCGGGTCGAGGCCGCGATCACGATCCCGCCGAAAGGGCTGACAGCGTACTTCGGCGAGTATCACGCAACTATCCCGGATGCACAGAAATCGCTCTATGCCTATGGAATGGCGCGGGTCATCGCCTCCTGCATCAACGACCGGTCCGTCATCGATCGGCTGATTCTGTTCGAGGCGCGGCGATCGATGTTCTACCTGATGAGCGACGAGCATGGTGAGACGGACGAGGCGAAGCGGGAGGAGGTGGCACGACGGCTCGGGCTCGACCTCCATGACGAAACGATCCCGATCGCGCCGTACATCGAGATGGTCTCGGGCCTCCGCGAGCCCGGGTGGCGGCTGGTCAACCGCGAGGTCTCGGGGGGGCTCGTCCGCATCCACGCGACCGAGTTCGAGATACTGCTCCGGGAGCGGATCCGCGTCGTGATCCGCTCGAGGGGGCTTCCGAAGGTGCCGCCGGAGGTCTGCGCCCTCCTCTCGCCCGCGATCGAGCGGCTTACCGCCGTCCACCAGGGGCAGATGCTTCGCGACCTCGGGCCGATCGACGAGTCGCGGTACCCGCCCTGTATGACCGCCCTGATCATGGCACTCGCAGGGGGGGCGAACCTGACGCACATGGGCCGGTTCGCCCTGACCGCATTTCTGCACACGATCGGGCTCTCGACCACGCAGATCGTCGAGGTCTACCAGCGGTCCCCCGACTTCGACATCGAGAAGACCCTCTACCAGGTCGAGCACATCTCGGGCCGTTCGGGGACCGAGTACACGTCCCCGTCCTGCGCGACCATGGAGACGAACGGGCTCTGTGTCCATCGCGACGCCCTCTGCGAGCGGATCGGCGGCCCGCTCGGGTATTATCGGAAGAAGAAGGGGAGTCCGCCGCCCGGTCCCGCACCTACCGGATCTTCTGGTTGATCACGTACCCCGCGCCGCTCATCAGGACGAGGAAGATCACGATGGCGAGGAGGTAAGCCGGCCCCGGGGGGAGGACGAGCGGCAGGCCGACGCACAGCACGATCATGAAGAGCAGGGCGACGACCCCGATGATGAGGTCCAGGAGACGCGGATCCATTGTCTCTGTACAATGACGCTCTGCTGTTAAGTCTGTATCGAATCGAGGGGGGAGGCACAAAAGCCCTTGTAGGATGAGGGACCATATCGCCGCCATGGAGCTCACCGACAGCCTGCGGACGTTGCTCGACCACGGGGAGGACTGGGAACGGAAGAACACCACCGTCCCCGGACTGTCCCTGATCAAACTCCCGAAGACCCGCAACCGTCCCGCCTCCCTCGCGCTCGAGCTGAACCCGATCGGCGAGAACGGCATGCCGATCAAGCGCAAGGGGCTCATGATCATGAGCACCCGCGAGCTCGAGGCCTTCCGCCGGCTCTTCGAGAACCCGAAGGTCGCGAGCGTGCTGGACGCGATCGAGGACCTCTTTCCCGAGCGGCGAACCCAGCGGAGGGGCGACGACGACGTCGTCGAGATCTAGGACGCCGTTCGCGGTCGACGGACTCGACCCCGCCTTTTCCCCGGCCCCTCCATCCTGCGGGGCCCTCTACGTCTACCTGCAGGACGACCGCGTCCTCGTCGATGGGGGCGGCGGCGTCCTGAGCACGGCGCGGCCCGACACCGGCGCCAGGACGCTCTCCCTGGGGCGGCACGCGGGGACGGCGGTCCACGCCGTGCTCCTGGACTCCAACGACGCGGTGCCCGGCCGGTTCGAGCCGCTCGATCTTCGCGAGCTGATCGGCCTGGTCGGGGACGAGGAGCTCGGGTGGGCCTCCCGTGCGGTCCAGCTCGCCGCGTTCGACCGCGACCACCGGTTCTGCGGCCGCTGCGGGCGCGCGTCCCAACCGAGCCCGGTCGAGCACGCCCGGCTCTGCGAGGCGTGCGGGGCGACGGTCTACCCGCGGCTCTCTCCGGCCGTGATCGTGCTCGTCGAGCGCGGCGACATGTGCCTGCTCGCCCGTTCCCCGCGCTTCCCGCCGGGCGTCTTCTCGGCGATCGCGGGCTTTGTCGAGCCCGGGGAGACAGTCGAGCACGCGGTCGAGCGCGAGCTCGCCGAGGAGTGCGGCGTGACGGCGACCGACCTCCGGTACGCGGGCTCGCAGCCCTGGCCGTTCCCGCACTCGCTGATGCTCGGTTTCACCGCCACCTACGCCGGAGGCGAGGTGCGGATCGACGGCACCGAGGTCGAGGCGGCGGGATGGTTTGCGGCCGACGCGCTCCCCCCGTCTCCGTCGGCCGGCACGATCGCACGACGGCTGATCGAGGAGTTCGCCGCACGGGCCGGAGCACGGAGCGGTCGCCGAAGCGGGTGACCCTGCCTGCAGCGGTCTTTTATCCGGTCACGACGATGACGCCGTCCTCCGCGATCGCCCGGACCGTCCTCTCGCGTAAAAAAGGGTGATCAAAAAAAGGAGGCGTTCACTCGAGCGGCTCCCACCGCCCCTTCAACTGCTGCTCGACGACGGGCAGGGTCGTGTACTCCATCTCGGAGAGCG
>DAEF01000066.1:0-4113 GCA_002495225.1 Methanoregulaceae archaeon UBA288
GGTTGAAATGACACTATACCCTAAATACGTTGCTGCAAAGATGGCAAAAGTGGTGTTGTACGTCCCTCGATTTCCAAATCAGTTGTTTTTCGGGGAAATTTCGTCGTCGAGCATGAACGGGTCCGGCAGGGCCGCCACCGGGTCGCCCATCTCGTTTGACCCGTTGTAGCGGATCGACTTGACCAGGAAGAACCCGACGATCCCGAAGGTGATCAGGGGCGAGACCCAGACCGGGATGTGGAAGCCGAAACTGTCGAGGAGCATGATCACGCCCAGGAACGCGATCGAGTACATGGCCCCGTTCTTCAGGAACGGATACTTCCTGACCTGGTCGACGTGCCGGATCGTGACCTCGCGGACCACGAACGCGCCGATGCCGTTCCCGATCAGGATCAGCGGGACCGAGAGCGTGAACGCGAACGCGCCGATCACGCCGTCGATCGAGAAGGTCGCGTCGATGATCTCGAGGTAGAAGATCTTGGACCAGTCCGACATGGAGCCGCCGGCGAGTTGCTTCTCGGCCGCCTCGGCGTTCATCCGGAAGCCGGAGACGATGAAGAACGCGGTCGAGCCGACGACGGCGCCGAAGGCCATCAGCGGGTCCCGGTTCATGGTGAGCCAGACGATCACGAGAAGCACGAGCGAGGCGACGGCGTAGAACCAGACCCCCTTGCGGAGGATGAACCGCTCGCCCCGGAGGCCGAAGTGCTTGGGCTCGACGAAGAGCCAGTGGAGGAAGAGGAAGACCAGGAACGTGCCGCCGCCCGAGAGGAGGATCGGGGCCGACGACTCGATCGCCTCGATCACCCGGGGATCGTTCGAGAAGGTCGCGGTGAGCGCCTCGACGGGCCCGAGCCCGGGGGTGGCGATCCAGACGATCAGCCAGGGGAGGACCCCGCGCACGACGAAGACGGCGATAAAAAGCCCGTAGATCAGGAACCACCGGCGGGCCCTGTGCGACATCGTCGAGAGGACCTCCGCGTTGATGATCGCGTTGTCGATGCTGCAGATGGTCTCGAACAAGACGAGACCGGCCACGATCAGCAGGACGGAGAGGAGGTCCATCGTTCCCTACAGGATCGCCGGGGCGGCCCTTTAATGCTTCGGAACCGTCGAGCGGACCCCGATCGTGCGGACGTCATCCGGAGATCGAGCCGTGCCCGACAGGCGCCGCCGGTTAAAAAAGGTGCTAGAGCCGTCGGCGCACGCCGACCAGGAGAGCGAGCCCGGCAAGAGTACACACCGCGACCAGCACGGCGTCGAAACCGGCCGCCGTCGGGGTGGCTGTCGCGGTGAGAACCGGGGTGGGCGACGCCGTCGGCACCGGGGTGCCGGCGGGCGGGATCATCACCGCGTCGATCACGTGGATCACGCCGTTGCTCGCCCGGATGTCGGTCTGGACGATGGTCGCGCCGTCGACTCGGACGCCGCCGCTCGACTGGACGGTTACCGCGAGCGGCTGCCCCTGCACGGTCGGCAGGGAGGGCATGGAGGATACCTGGGTGGCCAGGAGGCTTCCTTCAACGACGTGGTAGGTCAGGACGTTGGTGAGCTCGGTCCGGTTGCCGAGCAGCGCGTCCAGCGTTCCGGGAGGCAATGCGTTGAACGCGTCGTTCGTCGGTGCGAAGACCGTGAACGGCCCGGAACCGCTCAGCGTCTCGACGAGTCCGGCCGCCTGCACCGCCGTCACCAGTGTCGACAGGTTCGGGTTGGCCTGGGCCAGCTGCACGATCGTCTGATTGCCCGCCGTAAGAGTCGTGGTCTGGGCCGCGCCCGCAAACGATACGCCGCAGAGGGCGAACAGGAGCAGGACGGCGACCAGCATTTTCAGGTTCATGCTCTGTAATGACAGGATATCCTATTTAAACATTTATCTCATTATAATTGTATAGGAATTTCTGAGCGCCCGACGACCACGCTGTCGCGGCAGGTGGCGTCGCAGTCGTTCCGCAAAACCGGAGCTCTCCCCGGGCGATCTGCGCCGCCGAGCCCAGAACCGGGCGGCGGCGCACCACTCCCCGGGAGACGATGCCCGGCGGATCCGGGGGCGGAATTGAGATATCTTAATCGGAGCCGGGTGCGCATCCCTACCGGTATGAGTACGCCGGTCCTCCAGGTCGCGCTCGACCTGCTCGAACTGCCCCGCGCGCTCGCCATCGCCGGGGAGGCGGTCGCGGGGGGCGCCGACTGGATCGAGGCGGGCACGCCCCTGATCAAGAGCGAGGGGATGGCAGCGGTCCGGGCGCTCGCCGGACGGTTCCCCGGCCGCGAGATCGTCGCGGACATGAAGGTCGCCGACACGGGCACGCTCGAGGTGGAGATGGCCGCAAAGGCCGGCGCGACGATCGTCTGCGTCCTCGCCGACGCCGACGACGCCGTGATCGAGGAGGCGGTGCGGGCGGCCCGGCTCTACGGCGTCCGGATCATGGCCGACCTGATCAGCGTCGCGGACCCGGTGCCGCGGGCACAGCGGCTCGCCGAGCTCGGCGTCGACATCCTGAACTGCCACGTCGGGATCGACCAGCAGATGATCGGGAAGAGCTCCCTCTCGATGCTCACCGCCTTGAGAGACGCGGTGAGTGTCCCGATCGCCGCTGCGGGAGGCCTTGACGCAACCACGGCCCCGCAGGCAGTCATCGGGGGTGCGGATGTGGTCATCGCGGGAGGGGCGATCACCCGTTCGGCCGGAGTGGCGGCATCGGCCAGGTCGATCAGGGATGCCATCGACAGCCCATCCCTTCCCCGCGAAGAGCACGTCTCCACGGACCAGGCAATACGCGATATCCTGCGCGTTGTCTCCACTCCGAACATCTCGGATGCAATGCACCGGAAGGGGGCAATGGAGGGGATATCCCCGATCTGCGGGGATGCAAAAATGGCGGGAAAGGCCGTGACCGTGCAGGGATTCGCGGGAGACTGGGCCAAGCCGGTCGAAGCAATCGACGTGGCCGCACCCGGCGACGTGCTGGTGATCGACAACCAGGGCGCAACGCACGTGGCATGCTGGGGAGAGCTTGCCACCCTGAGCGCGATGGAGCGCGGGCTCTCTGGAGTGGTAATCGACGGGGCCGCCCGGGACGTGGACGACATCCGGAGACTGGGATTCTCCGTCTTTTCCCGGGCCGTGGTCCCGAATGCAGGCGAGCCCAAGGGGTTTGGCGAGATAAATGCCGAGATCCGTTGCGGGGGCCAGGTGGTGCGCCCCGGGGACTGGGTTGCCGGTGACGAGAGCGGGGTGGTGGTGATCCCGAGGGAGCGCGCATTCGAGGTTGCCCGCCGGGCAATGGAAGTGAAGAGGACCGAAGAGAGGGTCAGGGAGGAGATCCTGAGAGGCAGCACCCTCTCGCGGGTCTCTGAGCTGGTAAGGTGGGAGAAGAAGTAAGGGAGTTACTGGAAGAGGGAGCTCTCGATGAGCGTCCCCCCGCCCTTCTTGATTGCGGCAATCGCCGCCTCCACGTTGTCCACCCGCAGGATGAGCACCGCGGCCTCTTTCCCCGAGTATGCATAGGCATACTCGATGTTGATATGCCCTTCTCCCAGGATCCGTGCGGTCTCGTAGAGACCCCCGGGCTCGTCCTTCATCTGTACGGCAATCACGTCGGTGAATGCCACGTTGAATCCAAGCTCTCCCAGCTTCTCATGCGCTTTCTTCGGCTTGTCAACGAGCGCCCGCACCACGCCGAACCCGTCCGCCTCGGCGATGGAGAAGGCCATGATGTTGATCTTCTCCTCCTGCAGCGCCCTGGCGATGGCCGCGAGCCGGCCGGGCTTGTTCTCAGAGAATACCGATATCTGCTTGATCACGAACTTGTTCTCTTTCATATCAGATCTTCCTCCTGTCGATCACCCGCTTTGCCTTCCCCTCGAACCTGGGCAGTGACCCAGGCTCGACAAGTTCGACGCTCACTGCGACGTTCAGGATGTTCCTGAGCTTGTGCTCAACCTTTTTCCTGATGCTCATCAGGTCGGTGATCTTGTCCGAGAAGGCTTCTTTCTTCACCTCAACCTGGACCAGCATGTCATCAAGTGCGCCTCTCCTGTCCACGATGATCTGGAAGTGCTGCCCGACTTCCGAAATTGACATCAGGGCATACTCGATCTGCGAGGGGAAGA
>DAEF01000066.1:4209-4501 GCA_002495225.1 Methanoregulaceae archaeon UBA288
TCTGCAGCATGGTGATCACCATCTCCCCCCGTTCACCCGCAGGGAGTGGTTCAAGTGTCTCTGGGTCGAGGATCTCGACGTAGGCAAGGTCACCCCAGACGTGGAATCCTTTCTGCTCGGTGCACTCGCAGAACATCGGGCCCGAGAGCTCGCTGGTCCCGTAAATGTCGTATGCGCGTATCCCGAGCCACTCCTGGATCCGTTGCCGCATCTGCTCCGACCAGGGCTCGGCGCCGAGGATACCCACCTTCAGGAGGGTGTCGTCCCTGATGCTGACTCCCATCTTCTCGGC
>DAEF01000072.1 GCA_002495225.1 Methanoregulaceae archaeon UBA288
TGGGGTACGCGGTCATGCACAACCTGCTCCAGTTCCCCGGGCAGCTCTACCCCGTCAACAACAAGCGCGGCGACGTCCAGGGGCTGAAGGCCTACCAGTCGGTCAGGGAGATCCCGGCCCCGGTGGACCTGGCCGTGGTGGTGGTCCCGGCGAACTTCGTGCCGAAGGTGGTCGAGGAGTGCGGCCAGAAGGGCGTCCCGATCGTGGTGATCATCACGGCGGGGTTCAGGGAGATGGGCGAGCAGGGCCGGGCCCTCGAGGAGCGGATCATGGCGATCGCGAAGGGCTACGGCACGCGGATCATCGGGCCGAACTGCCTGGGTCTGATCGTGCCGCCCCGCGGCCTCGATACGACCTACGTGCACCAGTCCCCGCGCCCGGGCAATATCGCGTTCATCTCGCAGTCGGGCGCGATCATCAACACGGTCGTGGACTGGTCGCTCGCCGAGGAGATCGGCTTCTCGGCCGTGGTCTCGGTCGGGAACCAGGCGGACCTGAACTTCCTCGACTACCTGCACTGGGTCCGGCGCGACCCCAAGACCCGGGGCGTCATCCTCTACATCGAGGAGATCCAGGACGGCCGGGCCTTCATGAAGGTCGTCGAGGAGGTCTCGCGCGAGAAGCCCGTGGTCGCGATCAAGTCGGGCTCGTCCGCGCGGGGGCAGGCCGCGGCCTCGTCGCACACGGGCTCGCTCTCGGGGAGTTACGACGTCTACATGGAGGCCTTCCGCTCCTCGGGCGTGATCCCGGTACACACGCTCACGGGCGCGTTCCAGGTCGCCGAGATGCTCGCGTCGCCCAAGGGCTATCCGCAGGGGAAGCGCGCGGTCGTGATCACGAACGCGGGCGGCTTCGCCGTCCTGTCGAGCGACTACGCCGAGCGCTACGGGATCGAGCTCGTGGACCTGCCGCCCGAACTGGTCGAGGAGATGAACGGCTTTTTGCCGGACTTCTGGAACAAGGGCAACCCGATCGACCTGCTCGGCGACGCGACCGACCAGCGCTTCCAGAAGACCTTCGAGCTCCTGGCCCGGCACGACGACTGCTGGGACATCGCGTTCGTGGTCTCGTTCCCGAACCTGGTGCTCGGCTCGGAGCAGATGGCGAACGAGATCGTCCGGTTCTCGGAGCAGACCGGCAAGATGATCGTCGGGACCCTGCTCGGCGGCGACTCCATGCAGCGGGGCCGCGATGTCCTGCGCGAGCACCAGATCCCGTCCTTCGAGGAGCTCGACTTCACCTTCCGGGTGATGGGGCGCGTCCTCTGGCAGCGGTTCCGGTAAAGAAAAAAAGGGGAGGTCAGTCGGTGTCCAGCGGGGAGAAGGCCTCCTTTCCCACCTTGCCCAGGCGCTCGGTGAGCCGATCGTCGATCGCGCAGACCGGGCAGATGTAGTCGTCGGGCAGGTCCTCGAACTTCGTGCCCCGGGCGATTTCGTGATGGGGCTCGCCGCGCTTCTCGTCGTAGACGTACCCGCAGTACCGGCAGACGTACTTGGTCGGGACCCACTCCTCGAAGCCCCAGGTCCCGATCTTGCCCTTGCCCTGGATCCCGCAGAGGGCGCAGACGTAGGTGTCGGGCAGGTCCTCGAACTCGGTACCGGGCGGGATGCCCTGGCGCGGCTCGCCGCGGAGGGGCGAGTAGATGTACCCGCAGACCTTGCACTTGAAACGACGTACGGTCATGGTTGTTCTCCAGTTGACGAATAGTATCTCCCCCGGGTATTATACCTGTCGAAGCTGCAACGGATCACCGGATCCCATGACAGGACGAGAGCAGCCCGCGTTCCTCCCGATGAGCCGTCGCGAACTCGAGCGCCTCGGGCTCGACGAGATCGACGTCCTTCTCGTCTCGGGGGACGCCTACGTCGACCACCCGTCGTTCGGCGCGGCCGTGATCGGCCGGGTGCTCTGGGACGCCGGGTACACGGTCGGGGTCTGCGCCCAGCCGGGCCCCGAGCCCGGGGACCTCCTGGCGCTCGGCCGGCCCCGCCTCTTCGTCTCGGTCTCGGCGGGCGCGGTCGACTCGATGGTGAACCGCTACACCCCGAACCGGCGGCGGCGGGCCGGGGACGTGTACTCGCCCGGTGGAGTGCCGCGCCGGCCCGACCGGGCCGTGCTCGTCTACGCCGACCGCGTGCACGCGCTCTTTCCCGGGGTCCCGGTCGTGCTCGGCGGGATCGAGGCCTCCCTCCGGCGGTTCGCCCACTACGACTACTGGTCGGACACGGTCCGCGCCTCGGTCCTCGCCGACGCGCCGGCCGACCTCCTGGTCTACGGCCCGGGCGAGCGGCAGGTGGTCGCGGTCGCGGAACGGCTCGACGCGGGCGAGGACGTCCGGGCGATCCGCGACGTCCGCGGGACCATGTGGAAGTGCGCGCCGAAGGAGTGGCGGGCCATGGACCGCGAGGACTTTGTCGAGCTCCCGTCGTTTACGGAGGTCGCCCGTGACCCGGCCGCGTTTGCCGCGGCCCACGCCCTCCTCGCGGCCGAGCAGGACGCGTGCACGGCCCGGCCGGTGGCGCAGCCCCACCCGAAGACCGTGGTGGTCCAGGCCCCGCCCCCGCCGCCGTTCCTGCCGGCCGAGCTCGACCGGGTCTACGAGCTCCCGTACGCACGGCGCCAGCACCCGTCGTACGGCGAGCCCGTGCCGGCCCTGGAGCCGGTGCGGTTCTCGATCACGACCCACCGGGGCTGCTTCGGCGACTGCTCGTTCTGCGCCATCTCCTGCCACCAGGGCCGGGTCGTCCAGTCGCGGACCGCCGACTCCGTCGTCCGCGAGGCCGAACGGATGGCACGGATGCCCGGCTTCCGGGGCGTGATCCAGGACGTGGGCGGGCCGAGCGCGAACATGTTCGGGCTCTCCTGCCCGCGCTGGGCGACCGCGGGCGCCTGCACGGACCGGCAATGCGGACCGGACTGCCCGAACCTGGAGACCAGCGCCGCCGCGCAGCTCGACCTCCTCGCCCGGCTCCGGGCGATCCCGGGCGTCAGGCGGGTCTTCATCGGCTCGGGGATCCGGCACGACCTCGCCCTCGCCGCCGGGCCGGAGTACCTCGAGGAGGTCTGCCGCCACCACGTCTCGGGCCACCTCAAGGTCGCGCCCGAGCACGTGGTCGACGCGGTCCTGGCACGCATGCACAAGCCGGGCCGGGCCGTCTTCGAGGCGTTCCGGTCGGCGTTCGAGGCGCTCCAGCGCGGAAAAGAGAAGCGGCAGTACCTGGTGCCGTACCTGATCTCCGGCCACCCCGGGTGCACGGTCGAGGACATGGTCGAGCTCGCGGAATACCTCCGCGACGAGGGGCTCTACACCGAGCAGGTGCAGGACTTCACGCCCACGCCCATGACCCTCGCGACGGCCATGTACGCGACCGGGCTCGACCCGTGCACGGGCGAACCGGTCCACGTCCCGAAGGGGCGCGAGAAGCAGGTCCAGCGCGCCCTCCTCCACTACCGGGACGAGCGGAACCGCGAGCTGGTGACGGAGGGGCTCCGCGCGGCCGGCAGGGACGACCTTATCGGCGCCGGGCCCCGGTGCCTCGTCCCGGCTAGCGGTCCGAGAACGGGAGTTCGAGCATCGTCAGGTCGTCGGGAGCGCACACCTGGCCCGAGAAGCGGGCCGCGGCGTCCCTGAGGTGGTCCGCGGCCGAGGTGTAGCGGGACGAGAGGTGGACGAGCGCGAGCCTCCTGGCCCCCACGCGGGCCGCGGCCTCGCCGGCCTCGCCGGCGGTCGCGTGGTGGACGTCGGCTGCGCGGGCCGCGTCGGCGTCGGCGTAGGTCGCGTCGTGGATCAGGAGGTCGAGCCCCTGCGGCAGGCCGGCCCGCACCAGGTCGACGGGGCGCGTGTCGCCCGTGTACGCGATCGAGCGACCGGGCCGGCCCGGGCCGAGCACCTGCTCGGGCCGGACCTCCACGGCCTCGCCGCCGAGGGTGACCGTGACCGCTTCCCCGCGCTGGAGCTTCCCGAAGAGCGGGCCCGGCCGGACGCCGAGCGCGATCGCGCCCTCGCGGTCGAACCGGCCGGGCCGGCCGTCCTCGACGAGCACATACCCGAGGGACTGCATCCCGTGGCGGGTCCCGAAGGCCCGGACCGAGTAGCCGTCGAACCGGATCTCGTCCCCGGCCCTGAGGGCGCGCCCCTGCACGGGAAAGCGCTGGGTCGCGGTCGAGAGGTGCTCGATCACGTGGACGATCTCGTCGATGCCGGGCGGGCCGTAGATGGGGAGGGGGTCCGTCCGGCCGTTGAAGGCGAGGGTCTGGACGAGCCCGAGCAATCCCAGGTAGTGGTCCGCGTGCCAGTGCGTGATGAAGACCGCGTCGACCGTGAAGCCGGTCTGGGCGCGCATCATCTGCTGCTGGGCGCCCTCGCCGCAGTCGAAGAGGAGGGTGTCCGAGCCGCGTCGCACGAGGAAGCAGGCCGGGTTCCGGAGCACGGTCGGCAGCGCCCCCGCCGTCCCCAGGAAGTAGACCTGGAGGGTCTCGCCGGCTATCGGAACCACCCCCGGACGCGCTCGAGCGACTGTCGCCCCTCGTCGACGTTCCGCCCCTCGATCACGACGATCCCTCTATACCGGGCCGCGACCGCGGGCCCGACCCGCGCCCAGTCGACCGTGCCCGCCCCGATGGGCAGGTGCTCGTCGGACATCCCGTGGTTGTCGTGGAGGTGGAGGTGGTCGGCGGAGCCGAGCACGTCGAGAAAGGCCGGGACGGCCCCGACCGTGTGCGCGTGCCCGATGTCGAAGCAGGCCCCGACCCCCTCGATCCCCTCGATCGTGCCGAGGAGCTCGCCGGGGTCGCGGCAGAGGAACTCGCGGATGGCGATCATGTTCTCGAGGCAGGCGAGGACGCCGTGGTCCACGGCGCACCGGCCGATCTCGCGGAGGGCCTCCTTGTGCGTCACCCAGGCCCGCCCGGGGTCGAGCCGCCCGAG
>DAEF01000097.1 GCA_002495225.1 Methanoregulaceae archaeon UBA288
TGAAATGAATTCGAGACTCTACAGACCAGTGGAGAGGGGATAACGATTTGATATGAAAAAGGTTTCGCTAATTCGTCTGGAATTGAGACCAGTGCCGCCCCGGGTGATCGTTAACGGTCCCCTCGTGCTCGGCACTCCCCGAGCCCGATCGATCCGAAGGGCCCGGGTCCAGCACGCCGGCACCGGGGACGCCACGGGCCGGCTACCGCCCGGTATCGAAGCGGGGCTCCGTTCGGATCGGGCTTCACGACGGCGGGAGGTATCACCCTGCACGAGCAGGAGCGGTCGCCGTGGAAGCGTCCCTGCCGCACCCGCAGTGCCGGCTGCGGCAGTCCGTGCCGACGGTACAGGGACTGGGCGGAGAGCAGGCCTAGTCGAGATCGATGTGACAGTTCACCCACTCGCTGTCGTATCGCGGCCCGAACCGGTCGTAGAACCGGCGGGCCGTCTCGTTCCACTCGAGCATCTGCCAGGTGACGCCCGCGTAGCCCCTGTCGCGGGCCTCGGTGAGAACGGCCTCGAAGAGTTTCCGGCCGATCCCCCTCCCGCGCCGCGAACCCGTCACGACGATGTCCTCGAGGTAGAGCCTGCATCCCGTCCAGGTAGAGAACCTGACGTACCAGAGCGCGAAACCGACCACGCTGCCTCCCTCGTCGGCCACCACGGCCCGCCACACCGGGCACGGGCCGAACCCCGCCTCCTCGAAGCGGGCGAGGGAGATGGTGACCGCGTCGGGAGCACGTTCGAAGACCGCGAGCTCGCGCACGAGCTCGAGCAGGCGCGGACAGTCCTCGCGGCGCGCGGGGCGGATGACGGCTTCTCTCATCACGACAAGGTAGGTCGTCGTACAGGTTAAGGGGGCGCTGCAGGGCGCTCCGGCCTCACCCGAGCCTGAACCCGTGCCCCGTGAAGACCGCGATCAGCCGGTCTCCCTGGTAGACCTCGACACGATAGAGGGAGACCGACGGCGTTTCGGAGACGCACCGGGCGGTGGCCGTCAGCGGTCCGTTCGCGGGGGAGAGATAGCTGATCTCCGCCGCGAGCGCCACCTCCCGGCCGGCGAGGTTCGCGGCACACCCGAAGGCGTGATCGGCGAGCGCGAAGATCGCGCCGCCGTGCACCGTGCCGTTCCGGTTGAAAATGCCCTCGCCGTCCATCGCGACGGTGACGGCACCGTCCTCGACCGAGACCACGCGCAGCCCCAGGGTCCGGGCGAACCCGCAGTTGTCGAACGAGGCCACTATCCCGGCAGTCTCGTCGTTCATCCGCGCACCTGCGGGTGCACTCCCGGCCGGAAAAAGAGCGTCAGGCGATCGAGACCTCCCAGGGTCCCGTTGCCTCCACGTTGAGGAGATACTTGCCGGTCGTCGAAACCGAGACGCCCTTGGAACCCGAGTAGGGGCCCTCGGTCGAAGGGAGCAGCACCGTCTCTCCTGAGCCGACCAGGGTCACAGAGAAATTCCCCGTGGCCGTGGTGGAGTAGGTGAATTTGGCCAGCCCCTCGTGCAGGGTGAAGGTCGGCGTCGCCAACGTACCGTTCCCCTGGAAGGTGCGGGACTCCTGTGTCGACAGCGGCGTCGGCGTCGCGGTTGGTGCCGTCGTCGGCAGCTCGGTCGGAGCCGCGGTCAGGGTTGCGAGCGTGGTCGGTGCAGACGTCGCCGTGGTCGCTGACGTGGTGACCGTCGCGGGCGCGAGGGTCGGGGCTGGCGTGGGGACGAAAGTGTCCGAGATCGTGACCGTCCACGTCCCCGAGCCGAACGGCCAGACCTCGAGGCGGTACGTCCCGGGGACGGCCACCCTGATGACGGTCGTGGCCGGCTGGGGCCCCGCGGTGGCGACACCGATCGCGGTGCCGGCTGCGTCCCTGAGCTGGGCCATGGTGAGCACCCCCGCGGTCATCCCCACCTGGATCGTCCCGGCATCGAGCGCGAACGGCTCCGTCACGTAGGTCCCCTCACCCGTCCAGGAGAGGTTCCCGACCCGCCCGGATGCACTGGTCGGCACGGGCGACGGGGGTACCGGAGTCGGCGGGATATACGGTGTCCGGAGCTGGCTCCCCGGGTCGCCCCCGGCGTTCTGGATGTAGCGGTCGAGGGTCTTGACGACGAGCACCGTCTCGTACGGCAGCGGGGTCACGTTCCCCGATGCATTCGCGGCCCTGGGGACCGCGATCCGCCCGGGAGCCGCAGCGGTCGGGGTTGACGAGGCCCTGACGATGAAGGCCGTCACCGTCGGAGACGGGAACGGGCCGACGTCGGCCGCCTGCGCGGAAGCGCCGGTGCTGCCCCCCTGTCCCTGGCCCGCGAGCAGGATGCCGGCGAGGAGGACGATGAAGACAAAAGCCAGGGCTCCGACGAGGCGACGGTTCGAGAGGATGCGCCTCATACGGGCGACCACCGACGTCTCCGAGACAGGATCCCCGCACTGCGGGCAGTACCCTGCATCCGGCGTCGGCAGGGAGGCGCCGCAGTGCGGACATGCGGCGGGCGCCGCCTCGATGGGAAGCGGAGCCGGCGCCACAGGTGCTGCCGGCGCAGGCGCGGCAGGAGCGGGGGCGACCTGGACCGGCGTCACCGGCTGGACGAAGCCTCCCCGCGGTCCCGAGTAGGTCCGCATATTGACCTTGCAGTGTGGGCAGAGAGACCACTCGGGGCGGACTTCGGTGCCGCAGTTAGGACATTCGGCCACGGTAAATCCTCGGTATGAACATTATAGCACGAGCGAAGAATAAAAGCTGTCATTTGTAATCGGCGAACTAAAGGTGGCCGGGACGGCGCGCGCCCCGACTTTCGAGGCGCCCAGGGTTCCGGATCCCCTCTCGAAGGGGAGCCTTCAGGCGACCGGGAGAGGACAGCGGGGCATGGGAGTGGTAACCTGAGTTCGTAAACGATCAGGACTCGATGACCCTCACCCCTGGCTCGGACTTCCTATGCATGACCTCGAGGGGATGTGCCGGACGATCCAGGCGCGGTGTGATATGAGTTCGTAGAGGACCGCTGCGATGACAAGCAAACCGAGGAGCGCTACGATGAGCCCGACGAGCCTGCACATAGAGCCAGACATGAGATGCAAAATTCCCATGGGCGTTCCTAGAACACTCTGGTAGACATAATGGTTTGCCAGGACGCCACCACGACGGCGACTGAAACTCCCGTGCATCCTGTGGGCGGTGACCGGGTGGTGATGGGTGTTCGGGCCGGAAACAGGGGCAGGCCGTTCCAGGTGGGGCGAGTCGTGATCGGGATGCGCGTGAGCGCTTCATCGACGACACCGTTCCCGACCATGGGTCAGGTCAGTCCGATCTGAACGAAAGACCATGCACGACCAGAAGAGGGGCACCGGGACGCATTCGCGACTCCGGGCTCGTGTCCGCTATCGGAACGGTTTTGGCCGTACAGACCAAGGTACTGACCGCGATGAGATCCCGATTGATTTCGATCGTCCTCGCTGGCCTAGTCCTGCTCGCCCTGCTCCCGGTGGGAGCGAGCGCAGCCGAGAATGTGGACAGTCAACTCGACCAGGTGACCGACCTGATGCGCGCGGGCCTGATGGACGATGCACTGGCGGACCTCACGGCCCTGCAGGAGGCGAATCCCGATCACATCCGCTCGTGGCTGATTCGGGGGCTTATCCTCGGGTACGTGGGACGCGCCGACGAGGGTCGCGCCGAGGCCGACGCACGGCTCGCGGCCAACCCCGCGGATGGGGGAGGGCTCGCTTTCATGGTCGGCCTCGCCATCGCCGAAGGCGATCTGACGACCGCGAAAGAAGCCTCCGCCCGGCTCGTGGACACCCATCCCGAGTCCGCCGACGCCTGGGACATCCGCGGAGGAGTGCTCTCTCTCGAGAGCGGGGAGACGGCGGCCCGCGAAGCACTGACCGCGTTCGACCGCGCGCTCGCGATCGACCCGCAGCACGTCGACGCCCTCATCAACCGCGGTGAGCTGGCCGGGCCGACTGATCCCGACGAAGCCGAACGCTTCCTCCGCCGTGCGGTCGAATCCCGCCCTGCATCGACCGATGCGAATGACGCCTTGACGACCTTCCTCATCGGCCAGAACCGGACCGCCGAGGCGGTCGCTGCCTTCGACCAGTGGTTCGAAAAGCAGCCCGGCAACCCGATTGCTCTGATCGGCAAGGCGAGCGTGCTCGCCATCGAGGGCCGGTACGACGAGGCCCTCTGGCTGGTCGAGAACGTCGTCCGCGACGACCCCGGTAACCGGGACGGCCTCTATCTGAAGGGGGAGCTGCTCTTCGCGCTCGGCCACCCCGACCAGGCCGTCGAGGCCATGAGCGACCTGCTCGAACAGTACCCGGGCGACGAGGACGCCGAGGCCCTCCGCAGCGAGGCCGCTGCGGCGGTGCAGTCGGCCGCGGGCGGCGGGAATGCCACCCACTCCGCGACCACGCCCGCTGCCAGTGCGCCGGCACCCCTGGCCGCTGCCCTTCTTGCGCTCGCCGCCCTCGGGTGTATCCTCCGGCGCCGCCGGTAGACCGATCACCCGCCCTTTTTCAAACGGTCGAGCACCGGTTCGAGCGATGCCGCGAGCCGGTGCCGGAACTCGGCCCGCGCGATCGCGCCGGCCCTGAACCCCTCGAGGACCAGGATCCGGTCGGCCTCGGCAGTCAGGAGATCCAGGGCGCCGGCCGTAAAGAGGACCGTCGTGGACCCGAGGCGCTCACGACCGGACGCGATCAGGGTCGAGAGCGGGATGACGCCGGGAGCGGTCAGACATGAGGGCACCAGCAGGTTCACGGCCGAACGGTCCTCGTCGAACGCGAGCAGCGGGGCGCCTCGCGCGATCGCACGGCCGATGTCGTCGGCCATCGAGGTCGAGCCGGAGCCCGGGCCGCTCGCCGCGCCGGGGTTCCCTGTCAGTGATGGAGGCAGGGACTCGAAGAAGAGGGAGAGGTCGGCCCGGTGGTGCTGGTGCGCGCCCGCCTCGACGAAAGCGGGGTCACGGACGGTCACCACCCGCTCGCGCCCGTCGCCGGGAAGGTGATCGTCGACGCCGGAAAGGACCGCCGAGAGGAGCGTGGACTTGCCCTCTGCGTTCGAGCCTGCTATCGCGAAGACCTCGCCCGACCGGATACCGAGCCCGGTCGCCGTCTCGCCGCTCGCAGGGAGTTCGACCTCGACCGGCTCGAACTCCACCGGGCACCGGAACGGGACGTGCCGGCCCTCTTTCGGCCCGGCGATTCGGTAGTGGCAGCGGAGACGGGTGTAGTCCCGGGCCGGGCGGGTGCCGTCGCCGACGAACGCGACGAGACCGAGGTTCGCCAGGGACCGGCGAAGCCCTTTCTGGTCGAGCGAGGAGAGCCAGCCCCTGGCCAGCGCCCGAGAGGGGACCCGCCGCACCGCACCCGAGACGGCGCCCGCGAGCCGGGCCAGGCGGTCCCCCTGGTCCCGCACGGCCGTCGTGTCGCCGGGAGGGGCGTGGGGGAGTGCCCCCGTGAGCGTCAGGGAGAACCCTCCGGCATCGGCGAAGTTCTCCTCGCCCGAGCGAAAGAGGCCGCCGCCGATCGCCGAGGGCGAGGCGATCAGCGTGTACGGTTCGACGGAGGCCGTGTACCGCCCGGGAAACCCCGTGCCGCGGCCGGCGAGGGGGTCGAGGTCGTCGGCGGACGGTGCAGCCGCGGCGGCCTTGACCGCCTCGATCGCAACCGCGGCGACCCCGTCCAGCCCCCCGGGTGCGGCGGCGAATGCGGACAGGTCCCGTTCGATGCGGACCGGGAGACTGAACTGGAGCGCGGACCGGTCGAAGGCCGACACGACATAGGCGTTCACGCCGTGCCGGAGACGTTCGCGCTCGACGCGGACGCCGTCCCCGCCAACGGCGGCGAGCAGGATCTCGAGCCGGTCAGACCAGGACGCGGGCGTCAGCACCCCCTCCTGCAGTCCGGGGACAGGCGTTCGGGGATGCCATGCCATGAGATCGACGCGGGATCGCTTGAAGCCCGCACCCGGGCGTGGCGATCGGTTTATCCTCGCTCCGCTCCCTCGTGTGACCATGGAGACGACGCGGGACCGGCCGCACGTGATCTGTTACCTCGCGGTCAGCCTGGACGGACGGCTCGACGGGTTCGAGGTCGATCTCGAGCAGTACTACGGGATCGCGGCGCGGTTCGAGGCGGACGCCATCCTCACGGGGTCGGAGACGTCGGTCGTGGCGATCGAGAAGTACAGCGGCGTGGAGAACACGTGCGACGAGGGGCCGGCCCCCGCGCGGGCCGCTCCCGGCGACGAGCGCCCCCTGCTCGCGGTCGCGGACGGCCGCGGGCGCGTCCGGCGCTGGTCGGTCTTCCAGGAGGCGCCGTACTGGCGCGGGTGGATCGCGCTCCTGGCGGACTCCGTGCCCGAGGCGCACCGCGCGTACCTCGCCTCGCGGAACGTGGATCCGCTGGTCCTCGGGGCGGACCGTGTCGACCTCGCGCTCGCGCTCGACCGGCTCCGCGCCGAGTACGGCGTCCGTCGGATCCGCGTCGACTCGGGCGGGCGGCTGAACGGGGCACTTCTCCGAGCCGGGCTCGTGGACGAGGTCCACCTGCTCATCTGCCCCTGGCTCGCGGGCGGGTCGAGCCCGCGCTCGTCGTTCGTCGCCGACGACCTCGCCCCCCGGCGCCCCGGGGACACCGCTCGAGCGGATCGCGGTCGAGTCGTTCGACGACGGGTCCGTCCTCCTCTCCTACCGCGTTACACGGTGAAGAAACGGCGGCACCCGGTCCCTCCCCGGGAAAGCCGGTGCAGCGGCCTGTGACAGACCGGCGGGCAGAGGTTTCCGACGGCAGGAGAAGAGGGGGACGGGCAGCCGGCCCCCGTCCGCACGGGCCCGCCACCTCCCGCGCCGGGGGAGATCGTCGTACCGGCGACGGGGCCTCTCGAGCGCCGCGTCCGTGCCGTTTCCGAACGAAGGGAACTCCCGGACCGTCAGGACTGCATCCCGGACCGTCCCTGCCGGTCGACCAGGGCCCGGCCCCGGGAAAAGCAGTACTTCGCCTCGTCGTCCTGCCCGAGCCGGGCGACCGCAAGACCCTTGTCGTGCCAGGCCCCGGCGTTCAGCGGATCGATGTCGAGGGCCCGGGTGAACGCCTCCACTGCCTCCCTGAGACGGTCGAGCCGGGCGAGGCAGGCTGCGCGGCTCAGAAGGACGGCCGGGACTGACTCGATGATAGCGAGCGCGCGGTCGAAGTACCCGAGGGCCTCCTCATAGCGCCCCAGGTCCGCGAGCGCGATCCCGAGATTGTTGAGCGCTTTCGGATGGCACGGATCGATCGCGACGACCGACTCGAAGCAGGCGATCGCGTCCTCGATCCGGCCCTGGGCGTACCGGACGTTCCCGAGGACGAACAGGGCCTCCGCGTGACCGGGCGCGAGTCGTCCGGCCTGCTCGAGCGAGGTGGCCGCCTGTTCGTACTCGCTGAACCGGTAGAGGACGAGTCCCTGGACGAACCAGGCGTCGGCCTCGAGCGGAACCGCCGCGATCGCCGCCGAGCAGCAGTCGAGCGCCTCGGGAAGTCGGCCCACCCGGTCGAGCGCCGATGCCCGGAGCAGGAGCAGGACCGGGTCGGTCGTTCCGTCGGTCAGCTCCAGCACCTCGGAGTAGCGGCCGAGGGCGGCGGCCCGAGCGGCGTCGGGGGTCATCGGAGTACCAGTTCTTCGACCGCGCCCGTGGTCGTATCGAGGATGGCAATCGTCGGGTCAGCGGCGAGGATCCCTGAGGCCGCTCCCGGGTTGACCACGAGCGTCCGGCCGTGCCGCTCGGTCCCGGCCCGGTGCGAATGGCCGCGGACCACGTAGTCGAAGCCCTGCGAGTCCACGAGCGCTTCGAAGAGTTCGCGCTGGTGCCCGTGGAGGAGGGCGATGGTGCTTCCGTCGGCCTCGATGCGCGCGAAGTCGCCGCGCAGGTCGAGGTGATCGTGCTCGGCGAAGCGCTCGGCGAGAAGTGCGCGGTCGCCGTCGTTGTTGCCGAGAACGCCCACGAGCGGGGCCGAGAGCGCTGCCAGCCAGGAAACGACGAACGGCGAGACGTAGTCCCCGGCGTGGAGCACGAGGTCGAGGTTTGCGCGGTTGAACCGCGCGACGGCGGACTCGACCCGTCGCTGCCGGTCGTGGCTGTCCGAGAGGATCCCGATCCGCATGATAGACCGAAATTGGCACGGGCCGGAGATATGGATTTCCTCAGGTCGGCCGGGAGGCGGTCGCGTTCGGGGGCCCCTCGATCGCCGTGACGTCGACGTGTGCAATCCGTTCGAGACGGTACGACTCGAAGGTCGCCCGATCCCGGGCCAGGCGCACCACGAAATCGCCGGACGGGTAGACGTACGCCCAGCCCCCGGAGGCAGGCTGAACGAGCGTGTAGACGTACTCGTCCAGCTGTGGCTGGTATTCCACGATCGCGATGGCGGCGCCGTCGGGCGTGCCGTTCGGCTCGTCGAAACCGGCCCCGACGAGGTCGCCGCGGAGCAGGTCGCCGGTCGAGTACCGCGCGTCGGCCGGCGCGGGGGTCGGCACCGCCGGAGGGGACGGCTGGAGGCACCCGGCGACCAGGACCGCGAGGACCAGGGCAAAGGCCATGATTAGAAAACGCATATCCATCGGTACTGAGGCCATCCCTTATGAAGCCCGTCGCGCCAGACCCTGACGCGCGTGAGACTCCGCGCCCTCATCTTCCCGGGGCGCCCACGAGAGTGGTGCCGCCATGACCGCCGAACGGATCCCGATCGGGACCTTCTCCCGCGTGACCCGGCTCTCGCAGCGGGCGCTTCGCCTCTACGACGAGCGCGGGCTGCTCGTGCCCGCCGGGAAAGACCTCTGCACCGGGTACCGCTCCTACACCTTCGACCAGATCGGCCGCGGTGTGACGATCGGCCACCTGGTCTCGCTCGGGTTCGGGCTCGTCGAGGTCGGCGCCCTGCTCGACGCCCGGGGCGCGGGCGACCGGGAGACGGTCCGGAGGCTCTTTGCCGCCCGGCGGGAAGCGGTCCGGGCCGAGCTCGGACGGCTGGTGGCGATAGAGGCGGCTCTCGCCCGCGGCGAGGCCGACCAGGAGGTATTCACGATGTCGATCAGCGAACCGGTCATCAAGGAGGTCCCGGCCATGCGCGGCGCTCGCGCCGAAAAACGGCCGGGAACCGGCGTTCCGCGTCGCCGGCCCGATCATGACCCTCTACCACGAACCCGGGTGCCGGGAGCAGGAGGCCGAGATGGAGGTCGCACTCCCGGTTGCGGGCCGGGTCGAGCTCGACGACCCCGCCCTGGAACTCCGGACCCTGCCCGCGACCCGCGTCGTCTCGGCCCTCTACACCGGGCCGTACCCGGGGGTCTCGTCGGCCCACGAAACGGTCTTCAAGGCCGTGCAGGCCCTCGGGCTGGAGTGCAACGGGCCGCCGCGCGAGGTCTACCTGAACGACCCCGGCACGACCCCCGAGCAGGAGCTGATGACCGAGGTCCAGTACCCGTT
>DAEF01000086.1 GCA_002495225.1 Methanoregulaceae archaeon UBA288
AAGGGCGACCGCTCGCGCAAGGAAAACCTGGTCGACTACGGCTTCCGCCTGCCGTCGGCCTTTGACAACCGGCCCCTGAAGTGGGAGGAGTTCCGCGAGTACATGAACCAGGTGATCTTCGTCTCGGCCACGCCGGGCGCGTACGAGCAGCGGGTTTCGGACCGGATCGCCGAGCAGATCATCCGGCCGACCGGGCTCGTGGACCCTCCGGTTGAGGTGCGCCCTATCGCCGGCCAGACCCTGGACGTGATCGAGGAGGTCAAAAAGACGATCGCGAAGGGCGAGCGGGCGCTGGTCACAACCCTCACCAAGAAGCTCTCGGAGGAGCTCTCCGAGTGGCTTGCCGAGCGCGGCATCAAGACCCGGTACCTCCACTCCGAGATCGACACCATCGAGCGGACCGAGATCATCCGCCAGCTCCGGCTCGGGAGGTTCGACGTCCTGGTCGGGATCAACCTGCTCCGCGAGGGGCTCGACATCCCCGAGGTCGGGTTCATCGGGATCCTGGACGCGGACAAGGAGGGCTTCCTCCGCGATGCCCGGTCCCTGATCCAGACGATCGGCCGGGCCGCGCGGAACGCGAACTCGCGCGTCGTCCTGTACGCGGACGTCATGACCGACTCGATCAAAAACGCGCTCGCCGAGACCACGCGCCGGCGCGAGATGCAGCTCGAGTTCAACCGCGTCCACGGGATCGTGCCGCAGACGATCGTGAAGCCGATCCGCGAGGCCGAGGCCGACCTCAAGGACGCGAAGCACGTCCCGAAGCACGACATCCCGGCCCTGCTGGTCGAGCTCGACGCCGAGATGCGGGCCGCGGCCGAGCAGCTCGACTTCGAGCGGGCGATCGCGCTCCGCGAGCGGATCCGGCAGCTCGGGCAGAAGGCCGGGAGCGAGGGAGCCCCGGCCCCGCGGAAGGCGCGGGCGAAGAAGACGCCGCGGTGATCTTCACTCGGCGGCGTCACCGCCGCCGGCGGCCCGACACGGTGAGCGCTCTCCTCCACCTCAACCGGCACGAAAGGACCATCATCATCCGGGGAGTCGTACAGAGTACCTGCCTGTGGCGATGCCGGGTTCTGCGGGCGATACGGGGAGCGGATAATGGACGAGAGGTTGACATCGTTCTGCGGCCTCTGCTGCAGCGACTGCATACCGTCGCATCCCGGGCTCTTCGCGCTGGCCGACGACCTCGAGAGGCTGCTCGGGAACCTCCAATTCGATGAGTACGCAGCGCTCAAATCCGCCGCAACCGTGGAGTTCGGGGAGTATCCCGCGTTCCTGGCGGTCCTTCATGCCATTCGTGACCTGCGATGCCCGGGCCCGTGCCGGGAGGGCGGAGGAAAGCCGCTCTGCGCAATCCGCGAGTGCGTACAGGACCGGGGTTACGCCGGGTGCTGGGAATGCGAAGAGCGCCCCTGCTCCGAACGGCTCGACCATCTCCGCGCCGTCCACCCGCACCTCGACCTGGTCCGCGAGCTGGGGCCGGCCGACTGGTTCGAAAAGAGAAGAGAGCACTACCACTGGCAGGTCCGCGAATAGTGCGGCGCTCTTCAGACCAGCGGGCCCGGGCAGCCTGCGCCGTCGGCGGGGGGCAGGGGCCCGCCCTTGACCAGGAGCGGCATCGACGTCGCGGAGAGCTTGGCCATCACCAGGTCCTTGCCCCGCGGCGTCAGCGCGAAGATTGGGACGCCGGTCCCGCCCTGGACCAGCGCCTTCGGGCGCGCGGCCTCGCGCACCGTTTCCGAGGCGCAGGCCGTCGCGATGTCCGCGACCGCGACGAGCCGCTCGGCCTCGTCGTTCGATAACCCCGTGGTGTGGACCGCGATGATCAGGGCGGCGGGCGCCGCGGCCCGGACGCCCTCGGCCGTCTCCGCCCCGGCAACGGTCACGGCGATCCGTTCGTACCCGCGCTCGAGCGCGTGGAGGGCACCGCCGACCTGGTCGATCCCGGCCGTCTCCGGGTAGACCACCTCGCCGCCGGCCTCGCGGATCCGCTCGATCACCGCGGGGTACGGCGTGGTCCGCACGAGTCCGGACATCCTGCCTCCGATCCCCTGGACCAGGGCCGGGTCCCGGACGACCACCGTGCCCGCGCCGTCGCAGGCGAGCACGGCCGCGTCGAGGAGCCCGGAGCGGAGCCCCTCCATCATCAGCTCCGAGGCGCCGAAGAGGACGAAGTCGGTCTCCGAGAGCACCTGCCGGTCGGGCGTGCACATCCCGAACGACCGGATCCGGGACTCCATGTTCGCCCGGATCGCGCCGGGCTCGATCGACGCCACGGGCACGGCGAACCGGCGGGCGAGCGGGCAGTCCTCGATGATCGGCTCGCCGACCTCGATTACGCGCCCCTCGCGGATCACGACCCTGGCACGGCCTATCGCCTCGATCACGTGCTCGTCGCCCGCGGGAAACGATTCCTCCATATTGAACACGTCTGCGCGCACCATCGTATAGTATGAACGGTCCGGGATCGGGCGTGCGGACGGCCGCTGCCGAGATCCTGTCGCGGATGGAAAGACAGCCGCGCCCCGCGTCGACGCGCCTGCCCGAGGTCGACCTGGCCCGTGCGCTCGCGCTCGGGATGATGGTCGTCTACCACTTCCTCTTCAGTGCCTGGTACCTCGGGATGGCCGACGTCGAGGTGCTGACGGGCTTCTGGCGGGTCTTCGCCTACGCCACCGCCTCCCTCTTCGTCGCGATCGCCGGGCTCTCCCTGACGCTCGCGGCCGCCTCGCGCCGCCGGCGCGGGGCCACGGATTCCGGGATCGCCATCGCCCAGGTGCGCCGGGGGCTCTATGTCCTCGGGTGGGGGCTCGTCATCACCGTCGTGACCCTGGTCGCCCTTCCGCAGGGTGCGATCCTCTTCGGTGTCCTCCACCTGATCGGCCTCGGCACGATCCTCGCCGTCCCGCTCGTCCGGCGCCCCGTGCTCGCGCTCGTCCTCGGCACGCTCTGCGTCCTTTTCGGCCCCGTCGCGGCGCAGTCCTCCGGCCCGCTCTGGCTGCTCTGGCTCGGGGTGCACCCCGCCGACTTCGTCTCGCTCGACTACGTCCCGCTCCTGCCCTGGTTCGGGGTGCTGCTGATCGGCGTCGCGGCCGGGTGGGCCCTCTTCCCGAATGGTGAGCGGCGTCGCCCCCTCCCGCCCTTCCCCTCATGGACGGAGCCCCTGCTCTGGGCCGGAAGAAACACCCTCGCCGTCTACCTGCTCCACGAGCCGGTCATCCTCGCCGTCCTCCTGGCGATCCGGCAGTTCGGCTAGTCCTCGCCCTCGATCGCGAGCAGTATGGCCTTGCGGAGCATGAACTCCGTGTACCCCGCGGCGATCCGCTCGTCCTCGGCGAGCGGGTGGCGGCGGGCCTCCATCTCCTCGCGCCGCGACCGCGCGTGGCAGTAGTCGTGGCCCTCCTTCACCCGGACCAGGATCTCGTCGAGGGGCGTGCCGTTCACGGTCACGACCTCCCTGTCGCCCGACACCTCCTCGCGGACCGTGACGGGGACGTCTGCGGCGTCCAGGGCCGGCCGGATCTCCTCGACCACCTCCAGGACCGTCCGACCCGTATCGGCCGCCGCGAGAAGGCTTCGCGTCGCCCCGGGCGGGTGTCGCCAGACCAGGTCGAGCCTTCGCGTTCCCATTTTTCAGGCCTCGTCGAACCGCAGAGATGCCGAGTTCATGCAGTAGCGGCGGTGCGTCGGCGGCGGCCCGTCGGGAAAGACGTGCCCCAGGTGGGCGTCGCAGCGCCGGCAGCGCACCTCCGTCCGGTCCATGCCGTACGACGTGTCGCGGACCTCGTAGACGTTCGTTTCGGCCACCGGGCGCGAGAAGCTCGGCCAGCCCGTGCCCGACTCGAACTTGTCGTCCGAGGAGAAGAGGTCGGTCCCGCAGCAGACGCATTTGTAGACGCCGCGCCGCCTGATCGCGTAATACTCGTTCGCGAAGGCCGGCTCGGTCCCGTGGCCCCGCGCCACGGCGTACTGGGTCGGGGTCAGGCGCCGCCGCCACTCCTCGTCCGGGAGCCGGCAGCGTTTCACGGGCACGGTCCGCCCCTCCTTCACCGAATAGACCGGGACTTCCTCGTCGAGCTCCATGCCCGACTGTCGTTTCGCGCCTATAAGAAGGAATCGTCAGAGCCCGAGCTTCTGCGCGGTCTCGCGGCAGAGCCCGGCCTCGTGGGGCCGGCCGAGCATCTCCATCACCTCGGCCGTCAGCGCCCACGCCGTCCCGCGCTGGGGGTCGAGGTCGAGGGACCGCTCGAGCGAGAAGAGGGCGTCCTCGCACCGACCGGCCGCCTTCTGCATCATCCCGCGCATCAGCCACGCGGTCGGGTCGTCGTCCTTGATCGCGATGGCGGCCTCGAAGCACCAGCAGGCCTCGTCGTGCCGCTCCTCGTCCATCAGCCCGAACCCGCGCTCCAGCCACTCGTCGAACCGGGCCGGCCCGAGCTTGGAGGCCGCCTCGATCCGGGCGAAGGCCTCCTTCTCGCGCCCGAGCAGGTGGAGTGCCCTGGCCGAGGCGCGCAGGGCCGGGCCGTTGCCGGGCTCGCGCTCGCTCGCCGTCTCCAGGCACCAGAGGGCGTGCGCCAGCTCGCCGGCCTCGAGCAGCTCGAGCCCGCGGCGGAGCCACCTGTCCGCCACGTCGTCGTCCCCGGGCAGCCGCTCCGCCTCGAGCAGCGACCGGTAGATCTTCGAGTACTCGATATCCACCCCTCCCTAGCGGATCGTTCGAGAGACGACGTTAAAAGCTGATCCCCTTGCCTGGAGGGGGTATCCCTCCTCCGGCCGCGGCCAGGCCCTCGAGGCCTGCGCGATACGCCCGCCCGACGGCCGACTCGCGCTCGTCCCCTTCCTGGTCCCGGGCGCCCGGTTCCCGGCCGCTGTCACCGGGTTCGAGATCGACGGCGCCGCATCCCTGTTTCAGGGCTGAACGGGCTCCTTCTCGCGGAGAGCGCGGGCTGCGCGCACCCCGCGCACGGTCGCCAGCCCGGCCGAGATCGCCGTCAGGACGGCCCCTGTCCAGATGATCGCCCCGACGGACGAGGCGAGCAGGGCAGGGTCCGCCTCGAGGATCGGCCCGTCGCTCCCGCCCGCGACGAGGAGGGCGCTGAGCAAAACCGAGCCGATCGAGACGCCGAGCGACATCCCCAGGTTCCGGCCGCTCGCGGTGATGGCCGAGGCGAGCCCGAGCCAGCGGCGCGGCACCGCCGACATCTGCGCCGTGTTGTTCGGGGCCTGGAAGAGGCCGGCGCCGAGGCCGATGACCAGGAACGCCCCGAGCATCGGGACGAGCAGGCGCGCCTGGGCCGCGTACCCGGCGACGGCGTACCCGGCCGCGACCAGCCCCATCCCGGCCGCGGCGAGGTACGGGAACCGGCCCCGGTCGTAGAGCCAGCCGGACACGGGGGCCGTCACGGCCATGATCGCCGGCAGTAAAAGGAAGACCAGGCCGACGGTGCCCGGCGAGAAGCCCATCACCGTCTCGAAGTAGAACGGCCCGACCAGGTTCAGCATGAAGGCCGCGACGAAGTACAAAAACATCGCGAGCACCGGGAGCACGTAGAGCGGCTCGGCGAAGAGCCCGAGGTCCACGAGCGGGGCCGTCGCCCGCCGTTCAACCAGCACGAAGGCAGTCGTCGCGGCGACGGCCACGAATGCGTACGCGACGGCCGTGGCGTCGAGCGCGGGGGACGCGGCGAGCCGGCCGAGAAAGAAGATCAGGCCGGCGAGGGCCGTGCCGAGCGCGAGGGCCCCGGGCAGGTCGAAGGTGAAGCGATCTGGCCGCACGTGGGCCCGCGGCAGCACCCGGAGCGCGGCGGCGATCACCGTCGCCCCGATCGGGAGGTTGATGAAGAAGATCGACTCCCACCCGAACACTTCGACCAGTCCCCCGCCGACGACCGGGGAGGCGAGCGAGCCGATCGCGACCACGGAACCGAGGTACCCGAGCGCCCGGCCGCGCTCGGTGACGGGAAAGGCCTCGAAGATCAGGGCGTTCGAGAGCGAGAAGACCATGGCCCCTCCGATCGCCTGGACGACGCGGCTCCCAATCAGGAAGGGGAGGGACGGGGCGAGTCCGCACGCCGCCGATCCGAGCGTGAAGAGCACGAGGCCGGCGACGAAGAGCGGCGCACGCCCGGTGTACTCCGAGATGCGCCCCATCGGCAACAGGAGCACGGTCATGGTCAGCAGGTAGGCCGTGATAACCCACTGCGTGCCGTCCAAATCCACCCCGAAGTGGGCCGTGATGGTGGGCAGGGCGATTGAGACCACCACGCCGTCCAGCACGGCCATGAAGACCCCTGCCAGCACGACCGCGAGGATCGCGTAGCGGTTCGGCGCGGCGTCGGACTCCATGTTCAGAGCTTGGTAGAGCCGGGGTATAAGCATGGGCTTCGCGGATCACCAGCCGGGCGACCGTCCCTCCCGTCGTGACGCAGGGGAGGGAACGGCGCGGAGCGGCGGCGAGCCGGCGCCCCGACGGTGACCCTGTGCGCCTGCCCGACCGGAGCGGCAGGAATACGCCCCGCGGAGACGATAGCTCTGCATGGAGAATGGGAGCTGGGACGCGGACTACCGGCAGCGCGGCCGGCTCTACGGCGGCGGCGTCCGCCTGCCGCCCGTCCCGGAGGGCGCCCGCGTGCTCGAGCTCGGCTGCGGCGACGGCCGGACGCTCGCGGCCCTCGCGGTTCGGCCCGGCACCGCAGTGGGCCTCGACCTGTCGCCGGCCGCGCTCGCCCTCTGCCGCCCGGCCCCGGGGCGCCCCGCGCCCCTCCTCGTCCGCGGCGACGCCCGGCGCCTGCCGTTCCGGGACGGGTCGTTCGATGTGGTCCTCCTCCTCCACGTCCTGGGCCACGGGCGGGCAGACGAGCGGCGGGCGATGGTCGCCGAGGCCGTGCGCGTCACCGCTCCCGGGGGCCGCCTCCATCTCCGCGTCTTCTCGTGCGAGGATTTCCGGGCCGGCGCGGGCCGCGAGGTCGAGGACGGGTCATTCCTGCGGGCCACGGGCGTTCTCACGCATTACTTCACCGAGGACGAAATCGTCTCCCTCTTCGGCCCGTGCCGTCGTCTCCGCCTCGAGACGGTCAGGTGGCACCTCCGCGTCCGGGGCACGGACCTGCTCCGGGCCGAGATCGAGGGCGCTTTCGAGGTCCCGTCGCCAGGAACGCGGCAATGACCAGCCGCCGGTTGCGAAGAGAATCATACTGAAAAAATGCCACGTCCGAACATTTCGAACATTTTTTGAAGGGGATGCCCGCCACGCACGGCGGGCACCGGATGGAGAAGCCGCGACCTCGAAAAATCACATGGCTCTCTGCCTCGTCTGCCTCGCGGCCGCCGGTATGTACTGCGTGGCCAGATGCACGACCACGCCGCCTGCGGGCACCGCGACGCCCACGAACGCGACCGCCGCGCCGACCATGAACAACACGATCCTCAAGATCAACAACAACTACGCGCCGAACCTGAGCGCGACCGCGACCGCCGTGGCAACCACCGCGCCCGCAGCGAACCTGACGCCGGCAGAGAACGTAACGGTTCCGATCGTCAACGCGACCCTGCCCAGCATCAACATCACCAAGTAGGCGAGACGGGCTCGCCGGTGTCGGCCACGGTCGATTCCATGGCCCCCGGTTCCCGACCCAGATACCTTTTTATCTCCCGCGTCCGTTCGGACGCGCATGATGGGACCGATCTACCAGGAACCGTCGCTCGCCGGCCGGCTCGGCGTCTTCCGGGACCGCGACGAGGCCGGGAGCGTCTGCGCGGAACTCCTCAAGCGCCACCCGGGCCTCTACGACGGCGCGCTCTGCGGCGCTGTCCCGTCCGGCGGGGTCGCCGTCGCCGGGCCGATCGCGCGCGAGCTCGCCCTGCCCGTGACCCTCCTGGTCGCACGGAAGGTCCAGGTGCCGGGCAACACCGAGTTCGGGATGGGCGCGGTCGCCTGGGACGGGCGCGTCATCCTCGACCGCCCCCTGATCGCCGCCCTCGGCCTCGGGCCGACCGCGGTCGAGACTGCAGTCGAAGCCGCGCGAACGTCCGTCGCGGAAAGGCTCGCCCGGTTCCTCGGCAAAAGACGCATGCCCGATCTGAAGGGCCGGCGCCTCCTCGTCGTCGACGACGGCCTGGCCGGGGGGTCCACGGCCCTCGCGGTCCTCGGCGCGCTCCGCGCCGCGGGCGCCGGGCCGCTCGTGACCGTGGTCCCGACCGGGCACGACCGGACCGTGGCCATGATCGCGGCGTCTTCGGACGCGGTGGTCTGCCCGAACGTCCGGGGTGGCGACCGGTTCGCCGTTGCCGGGGCGTACCGCTCGTGGCGGGACCTGACCGCAGACGAGGTGGCCGCGCTCCTCGACGAGCTCGCGGCGGACGGCCTCTTCTGAGGCCTGGTGCTCGCCCGGGGCAGGACCCTGTCCGCGCCCTAGCAGCCGAGCGGGACGTCGGAGAAGGTCGAGTGGTCGAAGACGCCCCGCCAGGTCAGCCGGCGCTCGGGGATCACGGTCAGGGCCAGGAACGAGAGGTGCATGAAGGCGTCGGGCACCGCGCCGAGCCGGGCCGCGTGGGTCGCGAGGCGGCCGAGCCCGTCCACGACCGCCTCGTACGGCTCGGCCGACATCAGCCCGGCCCCGGGGAGGGGCAGCAGGGTGGTCTCGCCGAGCCCGACGGCCGCGAGGCCGCCGCGGCTCCCGACCACGGCCCCGATGGCCGCTGCCATCGCTTCGGGCTCGGCGCCGACCGCCACCACCTGGTGCGCGTCGTGGGCGACCGAGCCGGCGATGGCTCCGTGGGCGAGCCCGAAGCCCCGGACGATCCCAAGCCCCGTGCCCGTCCCCCGGTAGGCGTCGCAGACGGCCGCGAGGAGCAGGTCCCTGGCGGGGTCGGGGAGCGAGCCGGCCTGCACGGCCAGGTCGACGGCCCGGGTCCTGATCCGGCCCGGGACGAGCTCGATCACGCGGACGCACCCGTCCACGGCCGGGACGAGGTCGGGCGCGGCGGGCATTCGGCAGCGGACGGGCCGGGGCGGCGGGGGCACCGGGGCCGGGGCCGTTCCCCGGTCGACGACCTCCGCGCCGCGGACGAAGGTCCGGGCGACCGCGAAGCGGTCCCCCTCCGCCAGGACGCAGAAGTCGGCCCGCCGTCCCGGCGCGAGGGCCCCGCGGTCGGCAAGATCGAAGCGCTCGGCGGCCGAGAGCGTGGCCATCCGCAGGGCGAGCTCGGGCTCGAGCCCGCCGTCGACGGCGCGCCGGACGCAGTCGTCGATCAGCCCCTCGCGCACGATCAGGTCCGCGTGGCGGTCGTCCGTGCAGAAGGCGCAGCGGGGCGCCGTGGCGGGCGTCACGAGCGAAAGGAGGGCCGCGAGGTCCCGCTCGGTCGAGCCCTCGCGGAGGAAGAGGTACATGCCGCGGGCGAGCCGGTCCCGCCCCTCGCTCGCCGTGGCGGCCTCGTGGTCGCTCTGGGCCCCCGCCAGCACGTAGGCGTTCAGGTCGGTCCCCCCGAGCCCCGGGGCGTGGCCGTCCACGTTTTTGAGGAGGGCGACCTTCGCCGCGAGGTCGGGGTCGCCCCCGAGGAGCCCGGGCACGTTCATCACCTCGCCGAGCCCGATCACGCCCTCCCGCGTTGCGAGGGGCGCGAGGTCGGCGGCCCCGATCGCTGCCCCGCCGATATCGGCCGGCGTGGCCGGGACGCAGGACGGGAGGGTCAGCAAAAGGTCGATCGCGAGGTGGGGCCGGCAGGCGAGCATGTACTCGATCCCCGGCACGCCGAGCACGTTCGCGATCTCGTGGGGGTCCGCGATTACGGTCGTCGTGCCGTGGACCGCCGCCAGGCGGGCGTACTCGAACGGCGAGAGCAGGGACGACTCGACGTGGACGTGGGGGTCGATCAGCCCCGGCACGACGCGGGCCCCGCCGAGGTCGAGCTCGCGCCGAGCACGGTAGCGCCCGGGCCCGAGCACCCGCCCCGCCTCGATCCCGAGCGCGGTCTCCTCCCACTCGCAGAGGAACGGGTTGAAGACGGCGGCGTTCAGGAGCGCGAGGTCGACCGTCGCACCGCCGCGAGCGGCCCGCACGAGCTCATGCACGCCCCGTTCCCCCGGCGACCGTCAGCTCCCTGATGACCGCGCCGCGCCGTTCCCGGCCGTCGTAGAGGTGGAGGTAGCACCGGTAGGACCCGTCCGGGAGGTCGACCGCGTACGCGAACCGGTTCGCCCCGGCAGCGAGGTCCACGTACCTCGCCTCGGTGAAGAGCTCGCGCTGGGCGAGCCCTTCCAGGGCGGAGACCGCCACCTGCAGGTCCGCGTGGGCGATGGGCGCGCCTGTCACGACGACGACCGTGAGGTTCCCGCGGTCGTACTCGACCGTGTCGAACGATGCCTCCCCGACCGTGCAACCGGCCGTGAGGGCGAGGGCCGCGAGGCAGAGGAGGGCGAACCGGCGGTGGAGGTGCATGGGCACGGTACTGGTACTTCCGCCGACGACAATATATAAGATACGATTTCAATGACGATACGGGACGACCCGGGCCCGCGCCCTCCCGTCCCCGAACGGCCCGCATGGTCTGCGAGACGGAGGTCTTCCGATGCCTGCACCGAACCCGGAGAACGCGACCCCCCCCCGGGTCCTCTTCATGGACGACGAGGCGGCGATCCGCGAGGTGATGGGCCTGGTGCTCCGGCGCCGCGGCTTCGTCGTGACCATGGTCGCGGACGGCCTCGAGGCCGTTGCCGCGTACGGCGACGCGATCGCCCGGGGCGTCCCCTACGACGTGGTCGTGCTCGACCTCGCCGTCCCCGGCGGTGCCGGGGCGCTCGAGGCCATCGAGCCCCTGCGCCGGCTCGACCCCTACGTGCGCGCCCTCGTCTCGAGCGGCCACTCGCGCGACCCGGTGATGACCAGCCCGGCGGCCCACGGCTTCTCGGGGGCCGTTCCCAAGCCCTACGAGATCGCCGGGCTCGTGGCCGCCCTCGAACGGGTGCTCCGCTGATCGCGCTTCGCAGGGTTCTTATAAAATCTCGAACCATCTCCCTGCAGTTTTGTATGGCCCCGACGCGTGCACTGCTCGCCCTCCTTCTCCTCGCCGCCCTGCTCGCCCCCGCGGCCGGTGCGGCCACGCTCGTGGTCGCCGCCGCCGACGCGAGCGCAGCCGACCGGGCCGCGGCCGACATCCGGTGCGACGGCGTGGACGACCAGCGCGAGATCAACAACGCCTTCAACACCCTCCCGGACGACATGGGCACGGTCTGGCTGACGGCCGGGACCTTCAACTGCTCGGAGAGCATCTTCCCGAACGGGAACTCGGCGCTGATCGGGGCCGGGCCGGGCGCGACCCGGATCGTCGTGGTCAACGAGCAGAGCCCGTTCAAGCCGATCAGCGTGACCCAGCCCGACGTCCTCCTCCGTGGCTTCACCATCATGGGCAGCGGCGCCGTGCTCGTCCGGGTCAGCCGGGTGGTGGTCGAGGAGGTGACCGCCACGAGCCGCGGGCCCGACGGGAGGCTCTACCCGGCCGGCGGGAACGGGATGTTCTACATCTGGGCCGACGGCCAGACGATCGAGGACGTCGCGTTCATCGACTGCACTGCCGAGGACGCGCACACCCACGGGTTCAACCTGAACGCGGTGAACCTGCCGCGCGAGACCCGGAACATCCGCTTCGTCAACTGCGTCGCGCGCCGCTGCGGCTTCGGCCTCGCGGGCGGCTCGCGCTCGGAGTGGGTGACCGGCTTCGACATCCAGGAGAACAACGACCTCTACGACGTCCAGGTGATCAACTGCCGCGCCGAGGACAACTGGCAGTCGGGCTTCCACTTCGAGCCCGGCGAGGACAAGGGAACGATCAAGAAGGCGATCACGTTCCAGGGCTGCACGGCCGAGCGGAACGGCCAGCGGAACCCCGCCGCCTACCCGTACACGTCGACCTTCATCTCGGGCTTCTACGTTCACTTCAACGCGGTCGTGACCGACTGCGCCTCGGTCGATAACAAGAACGCGGGGTTCTACGTCGAGGGCGGCGACAGCGTGGTCTTCACCCTCTGCACCGACCGCGACTCGACCTACGGCTGGAAGATCGTCAAGAACGCCCGGAACATCCGGCTCGAGGACTGCGCGAGCTACGGCGCGCACGAGTGGGCGCTCTGGTCCGCGTTCGCGACGAACATCACGCTCGTGCGGTTCCGGCAGGTCGATGCCGGCGGCGGACGGGGCTACCAGTCCATGCTCGGGTGGTACTACGACAACCCGGACTACCAGCTGCCGGTGACGGGGTCCCGCTTCGAGATCGCGGCCTCGGGCGGCGACTTGTCCCACGGGATCATCAACCAGGAGGGGAGCGACAACACCTACCTCCTCACCCGGGAGGGAGAGACGACGCCCGTGCCGACCCCGGGAGCGCCCGTCGCGGCGTTCGTGCCCTCGCCCGCGCAGGGCCGGGCGCCCCTGAACGTCTCGTTCACGGACCTATCGACCGGGCTGCCCGACGAGTGGTTGTGGGAGTTCGGGGACGGCGGGACGTCCTCAGCCCGAAACCCGTACCACGTCTACACGACGGACGGGCTGAAGACCGTGACCCTGACCGTCGAGAACGAGCACGGGTCGAACACGACGACCGGGTACGTCACGGTCGGGTCCGCGCCGTTCGCGGCCTTCTCGGCCGAGCCGCGGATCGTCGGGGCCGGGAGACCGGTCGCGTTCACGGACCGGTCGCTCGGCACGCCCACGGGCTGGAGCTGGTCCTTCGGGGACGGCGGGTCGTCGATCCTCCGCAACCCGTCCCACGCCTACGCAGACTCCGGCCTCTATACTGTCCGGCTGACCGCGTCGTTCGGGGGCACGAGCGACACGGAGCAGAAGACGGACTACATCCGGGTCGTGCCCGACGCGGGGTTCTCGGCGAACGCGACCGTCGGCCCGGCGCCGCTCGCGGTACGGTTCACTGACACCTCGAACGGGACGCCGACCGCGTGGGCCTGGGAGTTCGGCGACGGCGGCAGCTCGACCCTGCAGCACCCGGTGCACGTCTACGCCCGGGCGGGGACCTTCACGGTGAACCTGACGGCCCGGAACGCGTACGGCTCGACCACGCTCTCCCGGGCCGGTCTCGTCACGGTCGAGCTTTCGGGGCAGATCGCGACCATCCCCGGCGGCGGGGGCCTTCCCCGCGACCTCGACGGCGACGGGCTGTACGAGGACGCGAACGGCAACGGCCGGAGAGACTTCGCGGACGTCGTGCTCTACTTCAACCAGATGACCTGGATCGCGGCGCACGAGCCCGTCGCCGCCTTCGACTGCAACCTGAACAACCGGATCGACTTCGCGGACGTCGTCTGGCTCTTCAACCACATCTGACCCCGGTGGGCGCGGCGCAGGCGCGTCCGCTGCAGGTGTCCGAAGAGATGACGGAGGGTGGATTCGCGTGGACGGCCCCCGGGTCAGGTGCCGGCGGGGCTTCGCTCCTGCGAGGGACGCGTCCGGGCCGGGCGTCCCTCCAGTCGTGAAGGCACGCACGGTCGCACCCCTCGTAAAACTCCCCGTCGCAGTCGACGCCTTCGAGCGAGACGGGCGGAACCTTCAACCTCCTGACCTCTCCCGTCGACTCCAGTTCGACCGTCTTCACCCTCTTGAGGACCTTGGTGCGCTGCCCGCGGAACTGCTTCATCCCGGGCACGAAGATCAGGCCCCCGTGCTTCTGCTCCTCGTCCAGGATGGGGGCGATCTCCTCGATGGGGCGCCTCTCCACCCAGTCGCCCGGTTGCAGGTCGATCGTGTCGGCGTCCGGCGCCGCGGATAGATCCCCGTCAGCTCGTGTCTTCGATACCATCATGGTGTGCACCCGGATCAGCGCGGCGTCCGGCCGACGCCCTCACTCCGTGCCCGGTTTCCCCTGCGGCAGACGTCCCCGATCCCCGCCCTGCAGGGTCGATCGCACGGCGGGAATTCGCGACAGGTGTGACCTGCCCCGTTCAGGTCCAATCGCTGTCGGTACCCTGCCGGACGGGGCAAGCGTCATTGTCACAATTCAGCTCCCACGGGGCGACGGCCGGAGCCCTTCGGCGCGCCCGGATCGGGAGCGGCCCCGACCCTCTCTCAACCGGGCCGATCCAAAGGCCTATGGGCTCGCGTTTCTCATCAATTGCCATGCGATCCATCGCGCTCATCATGGGCCTCCTCCTCCTCCTCCTCGTCCTCGCCGCGGGCTGCACGGCCCCGTCCCAGCCCGCTGCGGTGACACCCACACCCGCCGCCACGGCGACGACCGTCCAGCCGACCTCTGCGGCGGTATCGATCGCGACCGGTTCGTTCCAGGTTGCATCCGCGGGCGAAAACGCGACCGTGCCCATCGTCCTCGACTCGGCCCCGAACGGGCTCTCGGGGTACAGCATCACCGTGGCCCTCTCCGATCCGGCCGTCGCCGAGATCACGGCCGTCGAATTTCCCGAGTGGGCCGGGATGAAGTCCAGCACTGCCGTCCCGTCCGGGCAGGCCGTTCTCCGCGCGGCGGACCTCTCCATGCAGGTGCCCGTGGGCGCGACGAACCTGACCCTGGCAACCCTCACGGTGACCGGCCGTGCGGCCGGAACGACCGGGATCACGGTCACGCCGGACCCGGGCCTCGGTGTCCAGGACCGTCGCGGGGACCTCTACGCAGCCACGTCGGTCCCGGGCACCCTGGCCGTCGGCAGGTGACGGTTCGGCTAACGCCGGAACCGTTCCACTGCCGTCGCCGGTTCAGCACTCCACGCCGCGATCCCTCAGCTCCCTGGTCTTGACGGTCGAGCAGGCCTCGCACCGGAACTGCGGTGCGGGGTCGGCCGAGCGGTCGTACTCTCCGGAGCGGACGAGGCGGTACCCGCGGCAGACCGCGCCGCAGTCGGCGCACCGGACCTCGTCGCGGACCTCCCAGGCGGGAGCGATCGCGGTCGAGGTGAAGATGAACCGGTCGACCCAGAAGAAGATCAGCCCCCCGACCAGGTTCGCGACGATCGTGGCCGCGAGCGGGCCGATCGAGGCGAGCCAGACGAGCACAACGGCGAGGAGCGGGGTCGAGAGCTGCCACCGCACGAGGTAGAGCGCGTAGCGTCTGAGCGAGACGTTCATCAAATACGCGTCTGCGCTGCACGCTCATAAGGGGGCGGATCGGGGATCTCACCCGAGGCGCTTCAGTGCGGCTTCGACAAAGGCCGGGATGTCCTCCGGCTTCCGGCTCGAGACCAGGTTGCCGTCCTCGACCACGGGCGCGTCCATGAACTCGGCGCCCGCGTTCTCGATATCGACCCGGATCGACGGCCATCCCGCGACCCGCCGCCCCCGGAGGACGCGGGCGGTGATCAGCAGCTGCGGCGCGTGGCAGATCAGGAAGACGGGCCTGCCGCTCTCCACGAACTTTCGCACAAACTCGACCACGTCGGGGTCGATCCGGAGCCTGTCCGGCGAGTGGCCGCCGGGGATGAAGAGCGCGTCGAACCGCTCGGGGCTGATCTCGGCGGCCGAGCGATCGATCCTGACCGCCGTGCCGTGCTTGCCCTTCACCTCCTCGCCCGCGGCCTTTCCGACGATGGTGATCATGTGCCCCGCGTTCCGGAACGCCTCGACCGGTTTCGTGTACTCGACGTCCTCGAACCCGCCCCCGACCAGGGCCGCGATGATGCTCATGTCCCCACCATGCCGGAGGACCGGGTTAACTCTTTCGGCTCAGGTCCCCTTCTCGACCACGTCCAGGTCCGACGACAGGTTCTGCGAGAGGTCGGTCTCGGTGAAGTCCGTGCCGACCGGGAGGACGACCGTGAACGACGAGAGGTCGTCGATGCCCACCCGTGCCGTGCCGTCAGAGGCGATCTCGAGAACGTGGCCCCCGAATGCGCGGTCGTCCGAGATGAAGTGGAGGTGCCAGCCCGTGATGGCGACCCCCTCCACGTACGGCGGGGTGTACGTCCCGACCAGGGTGCCGGAGACGTTCCGGAGCTCGTGCACTGCCTGGTCAGCCGTCGCGTCGACCAGGTCGGGATACGGTTTCGACTGGGCCCACGGCGCCCGGACCTTCACGTAATCGAAGGTGCCGTCCGCGCGGACCATGGCGAAGAGGTTCGGCGAGGAGAGGTACGCCGAGAGCCGCTGCTGGGTCACAGTGAGGTTGCCGGCCGGGCCGAGAAGTCCGGTCCGGTCCGGCCGGAACCGGGCCACGGCCGCGAACGGCGTGGTCTCGTCCGGCGGGGCGCGGGTCACCGAGCCGTCCGCGCGGGCCTGCCAGACCTCTCCGTCGAGCATGGTGAGCTCGCCGTCGAGCCGGTCGAAGGTCCCCGTCCCGGTGTCGCCCTCGCGCTCGAGGGTGGAGATCGTGACCGTGCCGTCGTAGACCCCCTGGAGGAGGGCGTCGATGGTCGAGACCTGGTAGAGCCGGTCGTGCCCGGCGTCCGGCGGCGCGCTTGCCGCGACCGCCAGCGCGACCGCGCCGATCACGAGCGCGGCCGCGACGATGATACCTGTCCGCTGCATGTTCGATCGATATGACGCGGCAGAGACTAAAGATGCGCGCCTTCGGTCTCCGGGGCGGGTGGCAGGGCCGGCCGTTCGCCCAGGATGTCGGGCCGGACCCGGGCGAGGTATGCCACGAGATACCCGGTCAGGACCGCCTCGACTGCCCCGACTGCCAGGTTGACCGCGCCGATAAGGAGCAAACTGGACACGAGCGCGCTCGTCCCCCCGGTCACCCCCTGGATCCCCGAGACGAGCACGATCCCGATCATGACCAGGTTCCCGGCGAAGAGCGCGAGGAAGGTCGCACCCGCCCCGCGCACGAAGAACGAGCCGCTCCGCCCGGCCGTGCCGCGGAAGACGGCCCAGGCCGTGATGAGCTCGGTCGCGTTCACCAGCACGTTCGCGCCGATGATGGACCAGCCCCCGTGCCCGATCGCGGCCGAGAAGATATTCACCACGAGCGCGACCACGGTCCCGAGGAGCGGGCCGAGCAGAACGCCGACGAGCGGCATCAGGGAGAGGTGGACCCCGCCGAGGACCGGGATCTCGACCTGGAAGAGTGCGAAGACCGTGGCCGTGCAGAGCGCCGCGAGCGTGAGCCGTCCCGGTTCGAGCGGCCGACGCCGGAGCTGCACCAGGCAGACGGCGAGGAGCACCAGCGCGAGCGCCCACCAGATCGCGACCCAGGCGAACGGCAGGGTGCCGTCCTGGAGGTGGATGTGTGCCATACGCTCAGGCCCTCCCGCCGTCGGCGAGCGCGGCCACGAACTCGGTCTCGGTGAGAGGCCGGGGACCGGGGTCGCGCCCGGTCCGCCTGCAGAGCTCGCGCCAGAGCCGGACCACGCGCGGCTCGATCAGGCCGACCCCTTTCAGGAGGTCCACGTCGTAGAAGAGTTCGCGCGGCGGGCCCTCCGCGATGATGGAACCCTCCTTCAGGAGTACCACCCGGTCCGCGATCCGGGCCGCGAGGTCCAGGTCGTGGGTCGAGAGGACCAGGCCGTACTCGCCCTGGCGCCGGAGCTCGCCGACCAGTCCCTCGACGCGGGCCGCGTGGACCGGGTCCAGGTCCGACGTCGGCTCGTCGAACGCGATCACCTCGGGTCGCATGGCCAGCACACCCGCGATCGCGGCGAGCCGCTTCTCCCCCCCGCTCATGTACGCGGGGATCTTCTGCTCGAGCCCGGATGCGCCGACGGCCTCGAGTGCGTCGAGCGCGGCCTGCCGGGCCTCGGCCGGCGACTGCCCGAGGTTCATCGGCCCGAACGCGACGTCCTCGAAGACCGACGGCATGAACAGCTGGTCATCGGGGTCCTGGAAGACCATCCCGACCGTCTTGCGGATGTCGGCGAGCGTGCCCTTGGCGACCGGTGTGCCCCCGATGTTCACGGTGCCGCGCGCCGGCATCAAGAAACCGTTGAGGTGCATCAGGAGGGTCGACTTGCCGGCGCCGTTCGCGCCCACGATCGCCACCGATTCCCCGTGCCCGATGTGGAAGGACACGTCTTCGAGCGCCGCAGTGCCGTCGGGATACGAGAACCCGAGCCCGGTGACATCGATCGTGTGGTGGCTCATGAGATCAGTCCTGTCATGAATCGGCCGAGGAGCAGCGGGACGTTGTAGACGCGCATCACGACGAACAGGGCGGACCAGCCCGACGTGAACGCCACGTCGCGCCACGTGAAGCGAAGCGCGCGCACTATGCGTACTTCGCCGTCGAATCCTCGGGCGAGCATCGCCTGGTACAGCCTGCCGGCTCGCGCGTAGGTGCGCAGTAACAGATGGCCGAGGATCTGACCGTAGACGGCAAGCCCCATACCCCGGTCGTCAAACGAACGCAGCGCCCGGGCGCGCGCCATCCGCATGGTCTCCTCGCCCAGTACGAAGATGTAGCGGTACAGCAGCAGCAACTGGGTGACCATCACGTCGGGCACGCCCAGCCGCCTCAAACCCACGCAGACTCCCGAGAAGCTCGTCGTCGCGATGAGCACCAGTGCTGCGATGGTGGTGAGGAAGAAGCGCACGAGTATCGAGACGAACGATACCCAACCGCCCGAGATGCCCAGGCTCCCCAGGTGCAGCAGCACCTCGCGGTCGAGCGCCGGGTTGAAGATGCCCACCAGCACCGCAAACGGCGCGACCGCGATCAGCTTGCGCGCAAGGAAGCCCAGGGGGAGGGCCCCATCTGCCGCCAGGACGACGGGATAGAGTACGAACGGCAGCATGGGCAACACGTCGTACTTGCCGAACGACACCACGCAGACCAGGTACACGAGGGTCGTGACGACCTTCGCGCGCGGGTCCAGCCGGTGCACCGGCGTGTCCAGGAACGCAAGCCGGTCCAGCCGCCCCAGGTCGTAGAGTCCCTCTTCGAGCTTGGACATGACTCTGCGATGCCCTTCTAGACGAGTCCGTCGCCGGTGGTCGTGGCCACGAACTTGCCGTGCTTCACACCTTTGGTCCCTATCAGCTCCGACGCGATCCGGCCGATCCGCCGGGCCTGCCCGCGCAACACCACGACCTCGAGGCAGTGGTGCGCGTCCAGGTGGATGTGCAAGGTGGACACGATCTCCTGGTGGTGTGAGTGCTGGTGTTCGGTCAACTTGTCCGCCAGGTCCGTCGAGTGGTGGTCGTAGACGAGCGTGACCGTCCCGACCGCCTCCTCCTCGCCGAGCTTCCACTGCTCCTCGACGAGCGCGTTGCGAATGAGATCGCGCACGGCCTCGGAGCGGTTGACGTATCCCTTGTCGGCGATGAGGTTGTCGAACATCTCGACCAGCCGCTCGTCCGCCGAAATGCCGAACCGGATGATCTCCGACATCGCGTTGCCCCCGTTCACTCGTATCGTGCCACCCCATTGCCGGGTCTTTAGCACGGGCGGAATACACGGCGAGCACCCCGTGCGAATTCGCCAGATACCGTTGACGGAGCGCCACACCGGCAGTACGTTTCAGTACACAGTAGCACGAATGTCAGCGTGGTAGCACTAACCACATACGGTTCGTGCAGGGGTATCGGGGAAGGGTGACGGGCATGCACATGTCGGACGCGTTGATCACACCGGTCGTCGGTGGCGTGATGTGGGGAGCGACCGCCGTGACGGCGACCTATTGCGCCAAGAAGGTCCGCGAGGACCTCGACGAGAGCAAGATACCTCTCATGGGCGTGGCCGGTGCGTTCATCTTCGCCTCCCAGATGCTCAACTTCACGATCCCCGGGACCGGCTCCAGTGGCCACCTGGGCGGAGGGCTCATCCTGGCCGCCTTGCTCGGTCCCTACGCCGCGTTCCTCGTCATGGCGTCGGTACTGACCGTGCAGGCGCTCTTCTTCGCCGACGGAGGCCTGCTGGCCCTGGGGGCCAACATCTTCAACCTGGGCTTCTTCCCCGCCTTCATCGCATTCCCGTTCGTCTACCGGCGCATCGTGGGGAGCAACCCAACGATGCCCAGGATCGTCACCGGCAGCATCGTGGGCGCGGTGGTCGGATTGTTGCTGGGCGCCCTGGGGGTCGTGGCCGAAACGGCCTTGTCCGGCGTGAGTGAACTGCCGTTCTCCACGTTCCTTGCCATGATGCTGCCGATCCACCTGGCCATCGGCGTCGTCGAAGGGCTTGTGACGGCCGCGGTCGTGGCGTTCGTGTACTCCGCACAACCCGAAATCCTCACCAGGACCTCCCGCGGCTCCCTGAGGGGGCTGAACCTGCGACCCGTGCTCGTTGGCCTGTTGGTTGCGGCACTGCTCTCCGGAGTCGCATTCGCCTGGTTCGCCTCGGCGAACCCGGACGGGCTCGAGTGGTCAATCGCTCGGGTGACCGGCGCTGAGGAGATCGAGGGCGCCAGCGCAGGCCTGCACGACAGCCTGGCCTCGGTACAGGAGAAGACCTCGTTCCTGCCCGACTACGCATTCCCCGCAGCCGAGGGAGCGGCCGAAGAAGATGCGGCCTGGCCGGCGGTCGATGCCGGGACGAGTACCTCCGGCGTTGTCGGGGCCGGCCTGACGCTCGGCCTCGCGGCTGTGATCGGGGTGCTGCTCAGACGCCGCTCGGTGCGCCGGCCGGACCGGGCATAGCACACCGTTTCGTGGGCCTCGGACTCCGCAGTGCACTCGCGGGCCAGCCCCGCGCGTGCACTGGTACAATCAGACCGTGAAGAAGTCCAAGCCGATCAAGGGCGCTTTGCACAAGCACGCCGACGAGGCGCCCACCTACTTCGAGTGCCCCGAATGCGGGCTGCTCTCGGCGAACGCCCGCTTCGGGTCCGGCGAGCAGCTGTGCCCTGCGTGCGGTGCGCCAGGTGACGGGCGACGGACTTTCCCCACCGACCGGCTCCGACGGCTCGATGCCCGGATCCGGCGGTACCACGCCGAGGAAGAGTGGGAGATCGTGGTCATCTTGGTCGAGACGTTCCTCGAGGCCGTCCTCGAGGACATCATCGACCGGATCCTGATAGCGCGAGGTGCCGATGTCGCGGTCCGCGAAGTCGTCCTTGACGGCCAACGGGCGATCGGCGGCCGCATAGGCCGCCTCTTCCCGCACCTGACCGGCGAGGAGTTCGAAACGGCGGCGGCCGAGATGGGCTTCCGCGAGTTCCCCTACAAGTGGCGCGAACTGCGGCAGGCCCGCAACGCGTTCATCCATGACTCCCCGTTCCGCGGGCCCCGCGAGACCCTCGACGAGAACATGGCGAACCAGGCCATGACCCTTCTCGACCAGGCGTACAAGGTCTTCGTGCTGATCAACAACCGCTTCGTGGCCGAGAAGCGAACCGCTCTCAAGAGCGAGTTGTGCTGACGCCTTGCGGCGCGCGTCCATGAAGGCACTCTCGCTGCACATCACCGGTATCGTCCAGGGCGTGGGGTTTCGGCCGTTCATCTATAACCTCGCCGTCGGCCTCGACCTGCGCGGTTGGGTGCTGAATTCCTCGGAAGGGGTCTTCTGCACGGTGCAAGGCGACCCCGCCGTCGTGGACCGCTTCCCCACACTGGTCCGGGAGCAGGCGCCTCCCATGGCGGTGATCGAGCACATCGTCGCCGAGGAGGTCGACCCCGAGCCGTTCGACACCTTCGAGATCCGCGAGTCGGCGCCTGTCGAGGGCGCGATGACGCTGGTCTCCCCCGACATCGCCACCTGCGCGCAGTGCGCGGCCGAGCTGTTCGATGCGAGCGACAGGCGCTACCGCTACCCGTTCATCAACTGCACGAACTGCGG
>DAEF01000192.1 GCA_002495225.1 Methanoregulaceae archaeon UBA288
CGTTGCCGTTGTAGTCGAAGGCCGAAATGGGCTCGTTCGCGGCGATCCAGGTCATCCGGTTGAAATGGAGCACCACGTCCGCGAAGTCGGCCCGGCCGTTCCCGTTGACGTCGTCGTACAGCCCGTCGCCGTCGGTGTCGCTGGGAGCAGCGGCTCCATCAGCGACGGGGATCACCCGGGCGAAGACCTGGACCCGGTGGTTGCCATGCTCGGTCACGTAGACGCGTCCCGCCGCGTCCAGCGCGACCCCCATGGGCACGTCGAATCGGCCCTCATCGGTGCCGGGTGAACCCCACCGCGCGACGAAGGTGCCGTTCGGCGCCAGTACCTGCACCCGGTGGTTGTACGTGTCGGCGACGAAGATGTACCCGCGGGCGTCCACCGCGACTCCCATCGGGCCGTTGAACTCCTCCTCGCCTGACCCGAACGATCCGTACGTGGCGAGGTGGGTACCGTTCGGCGCGAACCGCTGGAGCCGGCCGTTCTGGGAATCGACGACACAGACGGTCCCGTTGGGGGCGACGGCGACACCCTCGGGGTGATAGAACTCCCCGTCCGCCCCGCCGCGCGAGCCCCATTTCAGGACGAAGAGACCGTCCGGGTTGAACGCCTGGACCCGGTGGTTGTAGGAGTCAGCGACGTAGATGGTCCCGTCGGGGCCGATGCCGATCCCCGCCGAGTAGTAGAAGAGCCCGTCTTCGGAACCGTACGACCCCCACCCGTCGAGGACCGAGCCGTTCGGCGCGAACGTCTGGATCCGGTGGTTGCGGTAATCGGAAACGTAGACGGTCCCCCTGGCGTCCACGGCGACCTCTCGCGGGAGATCGAACTGCCCCGGCGCCACCCCGGGCGACCCCCATCCGCCGAGATACGTGCCATCGGGCCCGAAGACCTGGACCCGGTTGTTGAAGTAGTCCGCGACATAGACGGTCCCGCTGGCGTTCACGGCGATGCCCAGGGGCCCGTTGAACTGTCCCGGGTTCGAACCGAGTTCTCCCCACGATTTGACGAACGCATAGGATTCCCCGGCGAAAACGGCCGGGACCCCGACGCTGAGGAGCAGCAGGACACAGAGGATCTGGAAGAGTCTCATTGGCTCTCCCTCGGCGATCCGTCGTCTCTCGTGACACAGGATAATCCCTTTCATGCCGGAGGCAATCGCCGTGGCAGGACGCCGGGCGAAACCCCATGGGGGGGCATGACGAGGGCGCGCCCGGGAGGAAGGTCGGAGAGAGCCTTCCAGTCATTCCATCGCGTGGATGCGCCGTCTAACAAACCCCGGGGAGTGCATCCCTCCGGGCCGGCAACGAAATAATACGCGTGGACTTCCGCTCTGGTGAAGAGCCTGGCGATGTCAGCGAAGTCGATCCGACAGTTGGCGTTGACGTCTTCATCTGGCCCGTCGTCCCCTGCGTCTGTCAGCCTGCTCCCTGCGGTGTCATCGGCGGCCGGATCCGGGTCGAGTGCACGCCCGGCGGGGGATCGACCTTCGTCTTCACCCTGCCGGCCTCGTGAGCGTGATGGCACGAAGCCCCGGGCCGGCCGGATTCGGGGCCGTTCGGTAAAGACACGAATGCCAACTATTATCCTTTCGCCGGTAGGGTGATCGATACAGTTCCGCCGCCGGAGAGATCCCCATGGCCACGCCGTCAGTCCCCCTCGACGCCATCCTGCAGCCCGCGTTCGTCTACGGTGCCGGGGGCCGGATCGTGGCCGCGAACGGCCCGATCGAGGAGCTCGCGGGCCGGAGCCTCGACGGCGTCACGGCCGGGGGCATCCTCGCGATCTTCCGGAACCGGCACCCCGACGGCACCGCGTATCTCCCGGAGGAGCTCCCCCTGTCCCGGGCGCTCCGGGGCGAGCGGCCGAACGATCTCCCCATGATCGTCACCGCGGCCGACGGGCGGGAGCACCACCTCCTCGTCTCGGCCTCGCCGCTCATGGACCGCGGACGGATCGCCGCCGCCTTCGTGGTCTGGCAGGACGTGACCGAGATACGGCGGGCCGAGCGTGCGCTCGCCGAGAGCGAGGACCGGTTCCGCAGGAATTTCGACCAGTCCCCCGTCGGCGCCGCGCTCCTCCTGCCCGACTTCACCCTGCTGCGGGCGAACACGTCGCTCTGCCTGATGCTCGGGTACCCGGAGGACGAGCTCAAAGGCATGAAATTCCCCGAGTACACCCATCCCGACGACGTCGGGATGGACCTCCGGCTGGCCACCGAACTCGCGGCCGGCGCGATCGACCAGTACGAGCTCGACAAGCGGTTCATCGGCAGGGACGGGGCCGTTGTCTGGGGCCACCTCTCCGTCCGGTACATCCGGGACGCGGAGGGACGGGTCATGTACCTGCTCCCGATGGTGCAGGACATCACCGAGCGGAAGCGGGCCGAAGAGGCGCTCCGGGAGAGCGAGGAGCGGCTGCGCCTGGCCAAGGCCTGTGCCGGGATCGGGACCTGGGAGTGGCATCTGCAGGCGGCGGAGAGTGGCGAATCGGGTGACCGCGTCCGTCTCCTCGACCCGGACCTGGGCGAGGTCGGCGTCGACGACTGGCGAGGTGCGGTCTACCCCGACGATCTCGAACGCGTCGAGGCTGAACGCGACGCGGCCCTCGCCCGCGGCGAGCAGTTCGAGCTCGAGTTCAGGTACGATGACGGGTCGGGAGAGATCCGGTGGATGCGGGTTCTCGGCGGCGGTGTCTTCGACGGAACCGGACGGCTCGTCCGGGTCCTGGGCGTTAACCTGGACATCACGGCGCAGAAACGGGCCGAGGAGGCCCTTCGGGAGAGCGAGGCCAGGTATCGCCGGTTCGTCGACGACGACATCACCGGCCTGTTCGTCAGCGCCCCCGACGGCCGTCTCCTCGACTGCAACCCGGCCTTCGCCCGGATGTTCGGCTTCGCCTCGGCCGAGGAAGCGCGCTCCTCCTCCGCCATGGAGACCTACGTCGAGCCCGGAGAGCGGGACCGGCTCCTCGACCGTCTCCGGCGGGACCGGCGGCTCGAGAACGAGGAGCGGTTCAGGCGCCGCCGCGACGGGGCGAACATCCAAGTTGTCGAGAACCTCATCGGCGACTTCGACGAGGCCGGCGAGCTCGTCCGGATCCGGGGCTACATCCGCGACGATACCCAGCGATACCTGGCCGAGGCGGCCCTGCGGGAGCGGGAGCAGACCCTGCAGGGGATCTTCCGCGCCGCCCCGGTCGGCATCGGCATGGTCTCGCACCGGGTCATCACCCAGGCCAACGACCAGCTCTGCCGCATGACCGGCTATACCCGCGACGAACTGATCGGGCAGGACGCGCGTATGTTCTATCCGAGCGACGAGGCGTACGACTACGTCGGCCGGGAGAAGTACGCGCAGATCCTGGCGGATGGGGTGGGGGCGGTCGAGACACGGTGGCGAACGAAGGACGGCGTGGTCCAGGACATCCTGCTCAGCTCGTCGCCGATCGATCTCTCGCGCCCGCACGAGGACGTGGTCTTCAATGCCCTCGACATCACGCGCCTGCACGAGAGCGAGCGGGCGCTCGAGTCGTACATGGACGACCTGCAGCGGTCGAACGAGGAGCTCCAGCGGTTCGCGTACGTCGCCTCCCACGACCTGCAGGAGCCGCTCCGGTCGATCGTCAGCTTCAGCCAGCTCCTCGAGCGGCGGTACAGAGGACAGCTCGACCAGGACGCGGACGACTACATCGCGTTCATCGTCGAGGGCGGCATACGGATGCAGCGGCTGATCGCAGACCTGCTCCAGCTCTCGCGGGTCGAGACCACGGCCAGGCAGCTAGAACCGACCGACGCCGGGGAAGTCGTGGCGGACGCGCTCCGGCTGATGGACGCGTCGGTCCGCGAGGCGGGCGCGACGATCGAGGTCGGCGAGATGCCGACGGTCCTGGCCGACGCGGCCCAGCTCGCGCAGGTCTTCACGAACCTGGTCAGCAACGCCCTCAAGTACCGCCGAGAGGGCGTGCCGCCCGAGGTCCGCATCTCGGCCGAACGGCGCGACGGGATGGTCGAGTTCGCGGTGCGGGACAACGGGATCGGGATCGAGGAAGAGTACTTCGACCGGATCTTCGTAATCTTCCAGCGGCTCCACAACCGCAAGGAGTACGAGGGGACCGGGATCGGCCTCGCGATCGTCAAGAAGATCGTCGAGCGGCACGGCGGGAGGATCCGGGTCGAGTCCACGCCTGGCGAGGGCTCGACCTTCTCCTTCACCCTGCGGGCCGCGTAGATCATCTGCTGCCGCGGAAGGTCGGGTCTGCTTTATCGTGTCGCGGGTGGAAGCTCGTGAGGGAGTGTCCAGACGAGCCCAGCCATCAGCCCCGGCGGAGACCGGACCGGAGCCCTGAACACGGTCAAAGCGGCCGGCCTCGTCTTCGGCGACATCGGCACGAGCCCGATCTACACCCTGACCGTGATCCTCGCCCTCGTGCCGCGCACCGAGGCCACCATCCTCGGGGTCCTCTCCCTGATCATCTGGACCCTGATCCTGATCGTCACGGTCCAGTACGCTTGGCTCGCCATGAGCCTGGGGAAGAAGGGCGAGGGCGGCACCATCGTGCTCCGCGAGCTCCTGAACCCGCTGCTGAAGAGCGACCGTTCGAGATACGCGGTCCTGATCCTGACCGTGATCGGCGTCTCGCTCCTGATGGGCGACGGCGTGATCACGCCGGCGATCAGCATCCTCTCGGCCGTCGAGGGCCTGCCCCTGATCCCCGGCCTCGAGGGGATCGGGACCGACCTCCTCGTCCTGCTGGCGGCCGGGATCGCGATCGCCCTCTTCTACTTCCAGCACCGCGGCACCGAGCGGGTCGCGTTCGCCTTCGGCCCCGTCATGGTCGTCTGGTTCGCCGCGCTCACCCTCTCGGGCCTGGTCCTGATCGCGCACGTTCCCTCGGTGCTCCTGGCGTTCAACCCGCTCCTCGGGCTCTCTTTCCTCGTCTCGAACGGCCTCGCATCGTTCCTGATCCTCGCCTCCGTGATCCTCTGCGCCA